>CAJXUM010000706.1 GCA_913060855.1 uncultured Lewinella sp.
GCATAATATTAAAAACCTAAAATGGCTCCCTTTATTTTTTTCTCCGTCCCTGAGCATGAAAATAAAAAAGTCCCTGGAAGGAGTTGACTCCGCCAGGGACTTTTTTAGATACTTTCAGTATTTTTTATTTGAAACGTCTTTCTTTCTTTTTCCGCTTCTGCTTGAACTGGTTACCAGATGGCATTTCGTTACCAGATGGCGCACCTACACGAATCATCGCGCAACGGAAACCAATCGTCCGATCAGCTTTATCCTCTTCTTTATAGCGACGGTTTCCTGGAGACAACCAATACGCTCTATCAGCCCAAGATCCTCCCTTGAATACACGTGCTTTATCACTCACTAGCGTGTGTAGTCCAGAGTCATAAAAAGCATTAGATTCTTGATCACCATCCAAGTAGTTATAGACTTGACCTCGCTTGTAGTTCTCACGTGTAGCGACCTCATCATCTTCTACATAGCGATAGCGAATACGTCCTAAACTATCTTTTTCAATCGGACGGCCATCTTCATCCAGCACTTTCTGGCTAAATTTACCACCACGATAAGGGTTCAAGTCATGGTTTTCAACATCTCGGAGCGTTATACTCGTCAATGGTCGATACAAATCCTGTACCCATTCGTTGACATTACCTGCCATATTATAGAGTCCAAAATCATTCGGCAGATAGGATCTTACCGGTGCTGTTGGACAAGCATTATCATTCAGCTTTCCTGCAACCCCCATATAATCACCACCACTTTTCTTGAAGTTGGCTAGAATTTGGCCCTGGTGTTTATCTCTTTTCTGATAGCGAACCGTATTTCCGTTCCATGGATAAATACGCCTATCACTAATTAGTTCATCTTTTTCGGAGACGCGGTTACCCTGCAAAGCCAAGGCTGCGTATTCCCATTCTGCTTCCGTTGGCAGGCGATACTCAGGAAGTAAGATACCGTCTTCAAAGCGAACACCTCGTTCACCTCCAGTACGTAGGTCTTTTAGGTTCTTCCTTACGTTTCCTTCATATTGACCGACCAAATAAGCTTCAGTATTGAAATTGTCTTCGTCTTTTTGATCAGCATTGGAGTTCAAGATGCCTTTTTCGATAAGCATCATCTCATTTACCCGATCCGTACGCCAGCGACTAAAGTCATTGGCTTGCAACCAGTTGACACCCACTACTGGATAGTCATCATAAGCAGGGTGACGGAAGTATGTCTCTACCAATGGCTCGTTGAAGGACAATTCTTCTCGCCATACCAGCGTATCTGGTAAAGCATTTAAGTATACCTCGGGGTAAGATTCACCAAACACACGTTGTACCCAATACAGGTATTCCCGATAGTGGTGATTCGACACCTCCGTTTCATCCATATAAAAGGAAGAAACAGTGACCCGACGAGGAACATTATTCCACTCGTAAGTTACATCTTGACCCGTTTGCCCCATGGCAAAAGTTCCTCCCTCGATCAAAACGAGGTTAGGACCGGTGACTTGGCCATCGTAATCGAGTTTTTCAAAACCGCCCCACTTCTGGTCATTATATTTCCAGCCAGTGATATCAGATCGCTCTTTGCGGCTACAGGAGCTGAATAGGAGTACAGCCCCCAAAAGGATGGTAGTTAGCTTCAACAGATTTTTCATTACCCTTTACAAATTTGTTTTTGAGAAAAGACGAACAAATATACTGAAATTGTAATTCAATGCTAGTATTTGTTTAAATGGCTCAATATTTATTTCAGACTTTAACAAATTAGTGGAACATCTTGAAACAGTCATTGTACCTAGATCGCTTCCGTTTCCTTTGTAAAGCCTTACTATCATCGAAATTTATTGTTAGACTTATTTCGTGTGATCCTCCGGTTCCGCCCCTGGCACTGGACAAACCAGAAAGTGTCATATCAAAACTATATCCAAATCGAAAAACACCTTGCTTTAAACCGACCAAGGCGATGGCCGCATCTCCATTAGCGAAACTATGTCTGTACCATCCACCCCAAAACAAATTCCCCATGCCTACGTAGGCTCCTCCGGTAACCTGACCAAAGTCTCCCTGCTTAATGAATAGGAGATTCGGAGATATAAACGATGGGCTCCATCGTTTATTGCCTCCCTTGAGTGGAAATTCGGCGCCACCTTGAATTGTCAGGCGAACAGGCAATCCAGCACTAAGGTTCTGATTAATTTCCAAAAAACTCTGATCTGGTGAATTTAAATGCTTAGCAGAGATGCCAAAATAGACCGGGCCGCCATATATAAGTGCCCCTACCGCTACATCAGCTACTACTTTATTTAGATTATCCGGACGGATTTCTGCACTTTCATATGGGTTTCCTCCCGGATCGGTCCGTCCATTGATTGGATCTAATTGGTCGACAAATATAAGTCGATCCCAATCCAGTGTGGTTTGAATCATGCCCAACTCCAAGCCAAATTTGATCGCAATGTCTTCCCGCATCTTCACCTGGTAGCCATAAATAGCACTGGCTCGAGTCGATTGATAAATCCCTTGGCCCGCATCATCTCCCATTACGGTAAACCCAAAGCCGCTATTCAAACCTTCTACTGATTGTTCATAAGAAACAGCATAAGTAGAATAGGCCGCCCCCCCTGCCCAATTGAGCCATTGGCTCCGATAATTGGCGGTGACGCGCGGTGCAAGAGTCGTACCAGCAAAAGCGGGATTTAATTGTAATGGCGCAGCATAGAATTGGCTAAACACAGGGTCCTGTGCTTTGGAAACTTGGCCACAAGCAAAAATCAAAATAAATAGGGATATTTGTCTTATCATTGACGCCGCAAATTATAAGGTGTTACTGGGATATCGTTTACTTTTGCATCAATCGTGTCATCAGCATTTATTCAAATGTAAAGTATTGTAGGGAAATTTGGTTCATTAAAACTGTTAATTGCCGGACTTTTGTCCAGCTTTAGTGTTAAAAGCCCCCCCCTACTTATATCAAAACCGTAGTCTTTACCGTTGAAACTATGTGCCTTCAATAGACATCTTTATCAATTGCTATAGATAATGAGAGAAATAAAAATTACGCTCCTCCCTTTACTACTCTTGCTGACTTTGAGCCCGCTTGAGGGGCAAATCACCCTTCGCCAAACCTTTGATTGGTCGGAGGAACCCAGGACTTTCGAAATTGACGATCTCAAATGGGAAAGATGGTCTTTTCCAGAAGCTACCTTTAATGAACGTACACCTGGCCTTCCTTATTTTCACCATCGTTTTCCGTTAAATAGTCCCGGAGAAGTAAAGGTAAGTGTTACTAATGTCACTTATGAAGCTTTTGATAAAGGGACTTCGCTAGACGACGACCAAATTGGAGAAAGATTGAATTTTGAGGTAAAAGTCGAACGTGATCGCAATCGATACAAAGGCAAACTCTCCTTTGTACCTATCGTTAAACGAGGACAAAGATACGAACGAGTGACTTCCATTGAACTCGCACTCACTCATACACCAACGACCAATTTTAGCTATCGAGGGCCACAACCGACTTCTTCCGTCTTAAGTAACGGACAAGTTTTTAAGATGGCGATCTCGGAAGAAGGCATACACAAGCTGAGTTATGGCTTCTTGAAAGATGAATTGAAAGTAGATATAGATCAAATTGACCCCAAAAGTATCCAAATATTCGGTAATGGCGGAGGGCTAGTCCCGCTCTACGTTGAAGCGGAACGTGAGGCAGATTTGGTAGAAAATAGGATTATCGTATCAGGAGAAGCAGATGGCCGATTCAATGAGAATGATTATGTTCTATTCTATGCAGAAGGGGCCAATCCTTGGTCACTTGACACCACTGACCTGACCTTCAAACAAGAGCAGCATATTTATGATGTAAATAATTACTATTACTTGGTAGTAGGAGCCAGCAATGGTTTGAGGGTTGAGGATCGATCCAGTATCACGGATGCTAGCTTTCCCGTCACGACTTTCCATGATTTCGCCCGTTTTGAAGAAGAAGAGGTCAACCTTTTCAAGGTTTGGGAAAAAACAACCGGATCAAACCGGGATTGGTTTGGCGATTATTTCAAAAATGCGAGAGAGAAAGATTATCCCAACTTATTTACCTTCCCCAATATTGTAGCCAACTCCACCGCTGATATCAAAGCTCGAATGGCCGTACGAAGTCCGGTGAATGCGTCCTTTACCCTCGCCGTGAATCAAAATACATCCAATACCGATGGAGAAGATATTGTCAGCGAAACAATCCGAGGAACCACGATCACCATTGGCGAGAGTTTTTACTTTTATAATTATGTCAATTTTGGAATTCTCAATCAAAAAGTCAGTGTCAACGAAGATCAATTGGATATCAAACTTGATTTCCCACAACCTGCTGGTGCCAGTGAAAGTGAAGGCTGGCTAGATTATATACAGGTCAATGCTGAACGTGAACTGATCATGACCGATCAGCAAATGCGGTTTCAACATACAGCTACGATCGGACAAGAAAGCAGCCTCTTCCAAATGCGCCAAGCCAATAGCTGTCTCTTATACACATCTCCGAGCCCACGAGACCGAGGCTGATC
>CAJXUM010000707.1 GCA_913060855.1 uncultured Lewinella sp.
GCGTCAGATGTGTATAAGAGACAGATTTTCTTCTAAGCAAACGAACGAAAGACAAGGAGAAGAAAAAGCGCTACTTGCAACATACCATAAAACATATGGGACTCATTGATCGGGTGGAACCTATTGATACCGCCTGGCAAAAAAACATGGCAACTAACTATTATAGTATATCCCACATTGCGCTACATGAGCGTTTTTTTGCGGAAGCCGAACAAGCGGCCCGCAAAGCGGTAGAATTAGACCCAGCGGCCCATTTGTATATTGCTCACTTACCAGCGGCCCTACTTTTCCAAGGGAAATATAAGGAAGCACAAGACATTTACCTGAAATGGAAAGATCAGCTGGTTACTGATCCTGGGCGAATAACAGAGGAAGTCCCACTAGATAGCTTTTTCCTCAGTGACCTGCAACAGATTGAAGGCACCGCGACTAGCCGTATGGACGTGGAGCGAGCCAAGGCTATACTGACTCACAGTCCAGATGAATAACTTTACATCACCACTACTTATAACCTGGAATTGAAGATAAAACTTAACCTCAGCCTATTTTTCGGCGTTGTTGCATGAACAAATTTCAGTAATAGATTTGATTTATTGATGAAATATTATTTGGTTGGTAGAAAACACCTATTCGAAATAATATATGTTCATGCAGCAAGGCCCTATTTTTCTGCCATTTATTACCAGCATCTCCTTATTATGACAGTTGCCTGTGGAATGGGAGCGCAATTTGGGTATAAGTGACAATAATTGTGCTCTTTTGGTCCAACAAACCAGGGATGGAGGCTGTAAAATTAGTATACGTTTTTCCATCAAAGCGGTAAGCTCCTTCGTTATCTGTGACCAACCAACTATTCCCCTGGCTGTCTTCCCATAACCAAAGGAACTTATGAGGTATGATCCACTGACTCCTCTTAAAGTTTCAAAACTCGTCTAGTCATCAGCCTATCATTTTTACCAAATACCAATACATATATCCCACTTGGGCATCCAGATAGATCGATCTCTTGCCCGGTTTTCAAGTGGCTCTTTTGCACAATATTACCTATACTATTGTAGACTATGACCTGAAAATCACTTTCATCGTTCAGTTCTAGTTGTACAAGACCGGTCGTCGGATTGGGGAACAGAATCAAGTTGTCAGCTGCTTCATCTAATCTGTTTAGCGCAGTGATATTTTCCTCCTCAAATGGAAACAACTTACAGCTTATTTCATCAAAATAAGCTAATCTATTTGGAATAGCCTGGGTGATCAGGTTGAAATTTACAGTGGAAATTTTATCCTTGCGATAGCGAACTGCCATCCACATCAAAAAGCTTTCTGCTATATCTTCTCGGTCTGGAAATTCTTCAGCATAATCAGATATAAAGCCGCCATCCAGGTTTTGGGCGGCCAGCCAACCAGCAGATGCTGCATGCGTCGCATCAAGGGAAGTATGAGAAGCTTCGTGCACTAAGGTCTCCTCCAAGATGTCATCGTTTTCATACAATACCGTTTGTCCGGTATGAATCAGAATCGAATGATTGCCACCGCCAAAAAGTTCAACGCCTTTGTTGATCCAGATTTCATCAACATCAAAACGAAGACAATAGGGAAGTTGTCCGATATGCCAACCATATTTTTCGGCTTCTACCGCTGCCAATTCAAGCGTTCCGAATTCAGGGTTTACGACTGCCTCTGTACTTAAGCCATCGTTCCAGGCCACTTCAAACAAAAACGCATTTACCGTGGTCCAATTGTTAAGCCTTCTGTCAAAAATAGTCCGATTAGCCTGGCCAATGTAGGTAACCGTTTCTAAGGCTGAGGAATCCGAAGCCATAATGATATCCGGATCAACAAAAATGGTCCCCCCATAAGGTTGAGTAAAACAATGAGAGGAGACCAGCAATAGGACTAGCTTAAATAATAATTTCTTTTTAATCATGGCTATTTTATTTATCCGGGTATGGTACTAGCCATAAATGTAGGTCATCAAGGGCACTTTCTAAATAATTTAACATTCCTCTCCAACCATTTTAGTAGCCATTTTCTCTATCTCAAGCAGGGTATCATGCATGCCTTCACTCGATAAAATTTCCTTTTTCATTCGGCTTTATTCTAAAATAAATTGGTACGAAGGTTCTTTTAAGATGTTTTCAACGGTCTTTCTAATTTGCCTCGGTTTTGCGGTTTTTGATAACTTAATGCCACAACCTTTCAACATCATCTTCATGACATTATCATTTTGATCTTTATCTAATTCGCCTGACGGTATTAACGGGCAGGAGCTAGGGTGCTATGATATATGGCGTGCTGTCTCGATTCTTTGACCACTTGGCGATTTTGTCCTAACATTTTGATGTTTTGTCCAGGTGATGCTGGTTCATTTTGAGGAAATTTGGTAGGCTACTAATTACTGATGCTGTCTTCTGCCGAGTAGACAGGTTCGGCTAATCATGCCTCCCCAAACATGCGCTCAATTAACACGTATTTTCAAATAGATTTAAAACCATAAACATGAGAAAAATCTCCTTTTGAACCTCAGTCAGCGATTAAGTCTATGGAAGGCGTATTCGCCTCAAAGGATATTAAGTTATAGTTCGATCTAAAAAAGCGTAATATCATTGTAGCCCCAGATGAAAAATCGGCCTTGGCTATTGAGCAAGGCTTTCATTCTCTGCTTGGGCAAAATATGCAAGCGCGTATCGTCTATCAATTTACCCCCGTGGATGGTTTGTGGCGCTGTAATTTTTACAGTGTGGCGATGATTCCACTGAATAAGGATTTACAGAAAGTGGACAAGATCGCCAGTAAGGAATAAATCATATCGATCGGGCGATGGGCTACCCTTCTAAGCTTGGGCAAAATCGGAAATACAAAATCGGAAGGCGGAAAGGTTCTACCCTGGATGGATTGGAAACATTCCGCTTTCCGAATTCCTATTTCACCTTGCTGCCTCGTCCAGTCCTAGACGGCTAGCCGGTCCTTCTGAGTTAGCGGCGGTTAAATCTTATTACCCCTCTTCTCATGACGAAGATCAGCCAGAGGGTCACGGAATCACAGAGAAGAAATTAACCGCTGTGTTTCCGTGCTCTATTATTTAGTATGAAAATCGACACTTTGAAAACGATCTCTCCCGCAATTTTGGCGAATCTGGTTTTAATCTCTACTTTTATGGCAAATGTTGTAAGGGCTTATGGGCTTAAAATCACTACTTATCAAACCGATAGCGCGTAAAGTTGCTAAGGATATAAAATATTGGTCGGATCATGCCATTGCAGCCCAAGAGGCGGTGCTCCAGCAGCTCCTCAAAGGAGGCAAACGTACTGCTTTTGGCAAAGAGCATCATTTCGATAACATCAGTGACTACGAAGGTTTTCGAGCCGAAATTCCGATTCGGGATTATGAGGGAATTAGGCCTTATATCGATCGAATAAAAGCGGGCGAGGCGGATGTCCTGTGGAAAGGTTACCCTAAATATTTTGCAAAGACAAGCGGCACCACCTCTGGTGTCAAGTATATCCCACTCACAAAAGATAGCATTCCCAATCATTTTGGTACAGCGAGAAATGCCCTTTTCAATTACTTTGCCAGAACCGGTAAGGGAGAGTGGTTGAATGGCAAAATGATTTTCTTGTCGGGAAGTCCAGAAATGGAAAAAGTAGGCGGTATCCATACCGGCCGCTTATCGGGTATTGTCAACCACCAAGTTCCTTCTTGGTTGCGGACCCACCAAATGCCTTCCTATGATACCAATTGTATGGAAGATTGGGAAAGCAAATTAGATGCAATTGTCGCTGAGACTATGGAAGAAGATATGCGGTTGATTAGTGGTATTCCGCCTTGGGTGCAGATGTATTATGAGCGGCTGCTGGCAGTAAGTGGCAAGAAAAAGGTGAAAGATATTTTTCCAGATTTCTCGGTATTTGTCTACGGAGGCGTGAATTATGAGCCTTATCGAGCGCAGTTGGAGTCTTTGGTAGGTAAGCGTTTGGATAGTATCGAGACCTATCCTGCCTCCGAAGGTTTTATTGCCTTTCAGGATGAACAAGGGGAGGAAGGCTTGTTACTCAATGTCAATTCGGGTATCTTTTTTGAGTTTGTACCCGCAGAAGAAATATTCAATGATGCACCTACTCGATTATCTCTTGCAGAGATCGAACTGGGTGTCAACTACGCCCTGATTATTCATAACAATGCAGGTTTGTGGGGCTATAATATTGGTGATACGATAAAATTCGTTTCCAAAGATCCATACCGGATTGTGGTCACGGGTAGAACCAAGCATTTTATTTCTGCCTTTGGGGAACATGTGATTGGAAAGGAAGTAGAAGAAGCTTTATTGAGCGTAGCTAATCAAGCCGCTATTCCTATTGTAGAGTTTACAGTTGCGCCCCAAATTCATCCACCTGACGGGGGGCTCCCCTATCACGAATGGTTCATTGAATTTGAAAAGTTACCAAGTGACATGGACAAATTCATTAATACGTTGGATGTGGCTTTGCAACAACAAAATAGCTATTACTACTGTCTCTTATACACAT
>CAJXUM010000708.1 GCA_913060855.1 uncultured Lewinella sp.
CCGCAATACTAGTGAAACTAGTAGCGAACATCCAATATTATATATCCAAAAATGGGGAAGTTGATATTAGAAAACCTTCATAGTACCGACCAACCCACTTCAGAAGTTTCCTTAGCTATGACTGGGAAAACTTCTGAAATCTGTGCTTAGCATCCTTGTTTATTGAGTTGAAAATGTATTCAGCCTATTCCCAAAATAACAATGCGCAGCTACTATCCTTTCGAATAGCAACTGCGCATCATTATAGCTAGACTTCTGACGCCTAAGCCCAGTATCTTTAATCTATCAATATCATTTTTCCACTTTTCACTTCTCCATCCAATTGGATCCGGTACCATAGAAGTCCTTCCCCTTTCAGCATTTCCGCTTTTACTGGAATTTGATGTTGTCCAGCTTCTAACTGCTGCTGCTGTAGCAACACGCTTTGTCCGGCCATGTTGAAAACCTCAAGACTAAACTGACCGCTTTTGGGTAAGTTGAGATCAAAGTAAGTTACCTCATGGAAAGGATTGGGATAATTGGCGCGAATCAGCCAGTTTTCTGGACTAGCGGTTTCAAACTGCAAGTGTACAGGATAACTCGCATAATCTTGTCCCACGAGCTGATTAGTGGCAGTAAGGTCAAGCCGAAGTGCTTTTTCCAATTGACCCGTATACTTGGACTCGAAACGTAGATTAAACCAATCGGCTCCTGTTTCCAGTGGGCTATTCGGTAGTAAAGCCAACTTGATCAAACCTAGATCAGCATCTACTTCCATGTAGCTAGGAAAATCGCTTACTAGCTCCACTGGCTCTACGAGTCTCGGATCATAGCTAAAGCTCAATTGCCCACCCATAATGCCAGACTGTTCACCACTGATATTGACCGTAAAGGATTCTCCTACACGGATATTACTTTGCTGAGTTATCAATGTCACGGCCTCATTTCCTCGCTCATCAATGCTGCTTTGATCTAGGGATGCACTAAAATTGAAGTCACCCATTTTAATACCGTAGAATTCTAAGCTATCCTGGTTACTGAGAATAGAGTTGATCTGGATGGACTCAGGGAAGGCTTCTTCCCATGGGTTCTCCACATTAGGAAAGATATAAGCTGCATCTACAAAACGCCAGCTAGGTGTTTCTTCCAAAGAAGTCGTTACACCCAACATGACTTTTAGGAGAATGGTCAAATCATCGCTATCTACGGTTCCAGAGTTATTCAAATCTGCCGCAATCAATTGGAAGGGCGAGGTGAATGGATCTCTGCCCAACAGGTGATTGTTAAGTCGAGTCATATCCGAGGCATTGACACCATTTAGGTCATCGCCATCACTGAAAGGCGTCAATTGGTAGGTGCCGCCTAGCTGTGCTTGTTGGTAGCGATAAGCCCCCAATGTATCAGTCATCAATGTATCCATCATCATGGTATCCATGGCGATAGTATCCGTGATCATCGTATCCATCATCAGAGCACTTAATCTCACCTCCATATCCATCAGCCGCTCGCCTTCAGTCGTGTAAATCATGCCTGCTAGCCGAGCCATACCTTCAACTGGATCTTCAGTAACGATTTCATCTTCAGTTTCTTCTTCCTCTTCGGTCACGGCATCATCATCCAATTCACCACAAAGATCATTTCTATTCAACTTGATATAGGTTCTACAGAGATCAAAATTTGGCCCACCTACTGTACCATCAGGTTGTGTTTGGTAAGGATTGTCGGCACTATCCCACACGTATATTTCTACTTCAACTTCAACCCCATCTTCGCAGGTGAAAATTAAAGCTGTATTATCAATATCCGGTGTTTCACCCACT
Source organism: uncultured Lewinella sp. (assembly GCA_913060855.1). Classification (GTDB taxonomy): domain Bacteria; phylum Bacteroidota; class Bacteroidia; order Chitinophagales; family Saprospiraceae; genus DT-111. The sequence goes on from CAJXUM010000708.1 coordinate 1,800, forward strand.
CTATTGATGGAGTAAGAAATCGGACCGGTACAATCATCTGAATAGCCATCCACAATAAAATCAGAAGCCCAGATTTCCATAGCGCCTGCATCTATATCGCCATCGCCGTCAATATCTGTATTGGCTTCGAGCGGCATTAGACTAGTAGATAATCCATGTAGACAAATCAATGAAGGTGGATCGCAATCCACTACCTCTACAGGTACTCGAATGGCATTGGACGTTCCACAACCGTCTTTGACATGGATTTCGTAAGTATGATTTCCCAAAGGAAGATACTGCGTAATGGTATAATCAGGATAGCTACCACTTAAAACCTCTCCCGCAATATTATTGGCATTGGTAAAAGGTACTGGCACATTATTTTCTAGCAAGAATACTTTTACACTAGCGGTGGCGCTACATTCATCCGATACACTGAAAGAAAAACTAACTTCGCCCGGGCAACCCTCTCCTTGATTTTCGCTGTAGCTACAGAAAGGATCTGGATTGGTCACTGCCACTTCTGGCGCTATATTATCCATTACCTTTAAATGCTGGGTATACTGGTAAAATCCTTGATTATCATAGTAAGAAGAACCAGCACTTAACCAGATCTTGCGCCAAAATCCGGCATGACCAGTATGTCCACAAGAAGGATCCAACTCATCGGACGATGGATAGTAATCATGCTCATCGTCAGTGCGATCGATATAAATTTTATTATCAGGTCGACGAATAACCCATACGGCTTCATCGCCAGGCGCATTATCGCAATCCTCATCTCGACCAATAATAATCGGATCGGAATGCCCGTCATATTCACACCAATTGATGACGCGATAGGTACGCAATATCTTATAACAGGCATCTGAGCCTGTTTGGAATTTCAAATCTTCTTTACTGATCGCCAGTAAATCACAGCTTCCTTCTTCAAACTGGATGTCCTCAGCTTCAGGTTCTTCACAATAGGCCATTGCATCGGGTGGGAAGCGCATCATGTATTCATGTGAAGGAGCGATGGTAATAATCTGCTCACAAGTAACTTCGGTCGGGCTTCCCCAGCCGCCAGATTGGTAATAGGCCTTGAATTGTCGACTGATGGTACCAATGCCACAATGATCTAGGTTGATTTCAGGGGTCAACTCGTGCCAGTTCTGGTTATCGCAATGATAATAACCATTGGGTTCTCCAAATAAATCTTCTAGCAAGTCCCAATTATGGGGGTCAAAACCGCCTGGCAGGTCATCACAACTAGTAACGACATCATGCGGGATACTACAACATGGGTCTGACCATTCATCTGCTTGGAGAGAAAAGGGGAGTACCAAGCCCCAGACAAGGATTAGGCTTGTATAAACCCTTGTAATTAAGGATGGGTCGATGTACATTTTCATAGGTTTAGCTTTGGTATTTATGCGTTATCAATTGATTATAGCCTCACCGGGACGGACCACGGTAGGCTTTGAATATGATTTTGTCAGACAAATGTGTGTATCTAATGGGTGTTAAGAAGAAGCCCTTGGATAAACCAAAGGGTAGATATAGGCAGACTCCTGCTTAGTAAATGATGAAGCGATTGATTGTGATATTGTGGGGGGTGCAGAACAAATTTATAAAATACTAATAAGAATTTCAAAGATTTTAACTAGATGTTGCAGTGAACTTGCCTTGAGGACGGAATAAGATAGGTCTAAAACAAAAAAAAGTTGTCAGGATTTTGCTCTAAGAGCAAGCCTGACAACCGTTCCCCCTTACTTAAAAATTAAGTAATTATGTATGGTAACATATTATTTACAAAAATCCAAAATATTTACAAAAAAATATACTTTGGTACTTAAGAATAATAAAAAAGCCCTGCTTTAGGACCTCATTCATTATGCTTTAGTGAGGCAATAATTTGCCAGGATACCAATCGATATCCAGTAAAAAAACGAACTTGAAATAGAATAACTGATCAATGTTTTGAAAAAGTAAGAGGTTACCGAATTGAGGTGTAATACCCGCCTCCGGTAACCGTTCCCCCTTACTTAAATTCTTACAAGTGTACCGAAGTACGATTGGTTTTTAAGGAGATGCCTGTAAAGACACTCGCATTTATCGAATCGAAGGATCTCAAATAACTCGTTTGCACCGCTGACACTAGATGACTTACCCAGTCGGGTAGGCCATGAAACATAGCATGATAACGAATTATTTGCTGATCACCTTCGAACTTATTTTGATGATTTGACTATGAAGATTATGAGGAATATGGAGCTTTCTATAGGATGTCAAGCGACTCCAAAAGCTCAGATCGATAGGCTCGTCCAATAGGGACATTACAGTCCTCTAGTATCAATAAATTACTGCCCAAATCAATTTTGTGTATATCCTGCAGGCGCACGATATAACTTTTATGGATACGCAGGAATTCATTGTTGGGAAGACGGTCCATCAATCTTGTGAGGGAGAGTTTAATAGCATATTTCTTTTTCGCTGTAAAGAGGTAGCAATAGTTTCCATCCGCGTGAATGTATCGAATATCCTTCGTCTTAAGCCGAACCAACACATTCTGAGTTCGAACAAAAAAGGAAGTGTTTTCACTGGTTTGGATAATTTTTTCAACGGAGGGGCGTCTAGCGCCTGGACTGAGTACGGCTACCATTGGTCAGCGTGTTTATTTGTTGTGTAGTGGGAAAAACTGTTTGTACCTGTCTCTTATACACATCTCCGAGCCCACGAGACCGAGGCTGATCTC
>CAJXUM010000709.1 GCA_913060855.1 uncultured Lewinella sp.
GAGATCAGCCTCGGTCTCGTGGGCTCGGAGATGTGTATAAGAGACAGATTTATGGCTAAGCATTTAGAAGACAAGGGGGCTCTCATTACGTTTATCTGGCCATTTTCCGCTGGTTTTCCATCTTCTCGCCTCTTTTATCCGGTAGGATGAAGTAGCTCTTTGAATTAGAGCATCGGTTTAGTTGACCTTATCTGAATCTGGATCAATCCTTATCAATCGTAATAGGTGCTTGGATAGTGACTTGGACGCCTTGATTGGGTGCGGTTTGTAATTGGAATTGTCCACCGATCATGTTAATTCGAGTATCCAAGTTGTTCATACCCATACCCCTCTTTTTTATTTTATCCTGGTCAAAACCTTTTCCATTGTCCGAATACCGCAAGGAAATATGTTCCGGAAGAAGATCCAGTTGAATCTTGATGCGTTGTGCTTCTCCATGTTTGACGGAGTTTTTGATCAACTCTTGAAGTATGCGAAAAAGATGGAGCTCAGCCATGGTGGAGGTAATGCGCTGATTTTGGGTATTGGCGGTAAATTGAATTTCAAGCATACCGGTTTGTTGGTAGGCTTCACAAAGCTCTGTGATGGCTTGTTCTAGACCAAAGTTCTCTAAGGTTGGAGGAAGCAATTCATGTGAAATTCTGCGAGTGGTATCTACAATAGTGTGCAGCATCTGGTTGATTTCACCGACGGTCTGGCCAAATTTCTCAGGAGCTTCGCGCAACTTTTGGAGCCGATGCATATGAAGGAGAGCTACATTGAGTTTAGATCCAATGTCATCATGGAGGTCTTTGGCGATACGTTTTCTTTCATTTTCCTGTGTGAAAATAATGCTATTGACCAACTCCTGTTGGTGAGCTAATTGTAGGGCTTGGCTAATGTTTTTTTCCTGCAATAGTTTACGTTGACTTCTATTGAAGAATAAGACGAAGGCCAAGGCCAACGCGAGCATTATGGTTACTCCGATAGCCATTAGGAAGACGATGTCGTTTTCTTGTAGGTAATCTGCCATATACTAAAGAATATCAGGGCCAAGAATACCAGGTTTAATATGGCATTAAATGCCCAAAGGCCACTGGGAAGGTCCAAATTGTTTTGCAAAAAATAATTGCTAAACATAAAAATAAACAGACTTCCCGAATAGTAGACAAGAATGGCAGAATTGATTAGCCTTAAGTACTTCTGTTCTTTATCAAATAGATGACTGGCGTCTGAAAGATTGAAAAAATAAAGAATGGAATAAGTGATGAATATGATCTGGACCAATGTTTTGGCGTAAGTATTGAATTGAAAGATGGGCTGAAGGAAAATAGAATTTAGAATAATGAGCGCAGCAATCACCAAGGTGATTTTTTTGAAATGTTGTGCCAACCACTTCGGATCTTGTAAAAGGCCCTTATAGAAGAAGGAAAGCAATAGAAATTCTCCAAGCGTATAGACATGGAGTAGCGGCAAGTTATTGCCAGTGGTCTCCGCTAATACTCGGGCCCCTATCTCTGTAGCTAGGTTAAACCAAATCAAGTAGCTAATCCGCTTAAATAGCGACGGGAAAGTAGTAAACTCCCAAATACAGAAGAGGGCGATACCCACCAAAAATACAATATTTAGGTCGGCCAGAAGATTCCAAAAATTAAGCATGTTTGATTATGATTGAGCTACTAGGCTGTAAAAAGGACGATAGGGATGACGTATACAGGGTCGGTGACCACTTATGATAGATCATTTTGTCACCGACCGCTGGTACGTTATTTGGTCATAGAAGTTGTTTAAAAACTATTTATATACTCCTTTCAATGTAGGCTTCCCCTTTTTCATTAGTGCAAGATGTTAGCTAGTTGTCTGGGCAGTTAGTAGGACATGGTTTCGTGAAATCGAAGAAATCCTCATCATCATCCCCATCTGCTGCAGTTTTTGGTTTCCCTTTTTTATCTCCTTGGAAAAATAAGTCGGGCCTTAAACCGCCGTTTCCATCGGGAATGATCGTGAGCATAGCCCATACAAGACCATCTTTGTCATCTTTAATAATTTCCTCCAGTTCCCCTTTCGGAATTTGAAAACCGTACTTCATCAAGTCTTTATAAGGAGCATCTAGTTGTTGATTTAGCGCATCAGCAAAACATTGCCAATAGTTGATAAAGGCCTTTGCACACTTGGGTTTAACCTTTAAAGAGTCGCCAGCTTCGTGAAAGTTTTTACAGCCCGGAGGAAGTGGCATATCGCAATCTACGGTTAGGTTGAGTGCCTGGGCTACAGAGAGGGGGGCATTGTCAGTAGTTTCTGCTTGAGTCGATGGGTTGCAGTTAGTGAATCCTATCAGGGAAATCAAGATCCCTATCAGGTATAAATGTTTGTTTGACATGATTATAGTATTGGTTTAAAAAATGTGTTTGTTTGGGACGAGAGGTCGTGAAAACAAGATGCTTAGGACAATTGAAATGAGTAGGGATGAATTGGGGAGATAAATTACTTAAAGGCATCATATATTCCAAGGACTTGTAAGGGCTACTTACAAAAACAGGTATTTTCCCCTATACGAGCCAGTGAAACTACCTGAAATTAAAAAGGGTGAAAATGCGCTTATATGCACCCACTAGTCCACTTACCTTTGTGACAGATTGAATGCAATCTTTTTAAAGGAGACATAAACTTTTACTGAGTGAGAATTTTGGCCATCGGATCGCATTACTATAGTGTCCGATGGCCCTTTTTTTTTCATGATATTGATGCGCAGATGGAAAATCTCCATTGTCAAGGCGTCTATTGCCTTGATTTTGACCTTCCCCGCAGAGAACTTATGATGACCGCTTGTATGCCCAAAATTCACCCTAAATGGTACTCTTCTAATTTTTTAATCTGACATTTTTTTTAAAAAAAACAAGAGAGATACGCTAATTTCACTTCGTTTGACGTTATATGTTTCGCCTTTACAAATGAATACTATGAGTCAAAAAAGTGTTCGTTTCATTTCCACCGCTGATTTTAATCCGGAGGAATGGAACTTAATAAGTCGTTCATCACACAAGTCTGCTTTGTTGAATAATCAACGGAAGCAACCTTATTCCCACCTGCTATTGCGTTTTGATCCCAAGACTAAGCTTATTTATGCTGGCATAGGCCTCATGGAAGAAAGTATTCCTACTGCAGAGGGTAAAACGATCAATGTGTTGCGTTTAGGTGTCCCTTTTGGGGATGTTGGCGCAGAAAATTTAGGCGTACTTTTTTCTCACTTAATTCGCTACAGTTTCAAAGCTTGGCGAAAGAGTGGCTTTCGAGCTTTGTATTGGTGGACAGCGGCAGACCATGAACTTTATGGTATCATAGCTCGCTTTAGTATGCGTTTTTATCCTTCGCGAAAATATTTGATGCTCAGCAGCATTTCTTGGTTGCAAGAACGCTTAGGGCGGAAGCATTTCGGCGAATTTTATCATTCCCATACTGGTACGATTGCCGAACTAGCCCACGCGGGTACTGCTATCCATACGGCCTCCCCCCAACCGGCTAATTGGCTAGATCATATTAGCGATGTGAGCTGGAATGATCCTGATTATGGCTATTATTTGGATATAAATAGTGGCGTGGTGAAGGGGAATACCTTATTGGTACTCATGCCCTTCAATTTGGCTAACCTTGCCGTTATGCAACTTAAGATCAGTATGAGCCGAATTGGAGCGAGCTGGCAATTGAAAATGCAAAATACACGTGCAGGCTTAGCCCGATTATTCACAGGCATATGGAAAAATGCTACCCCCATCAAAGGCATCTTACGAGAAGAATAAAGCCTAGTTCCTTCCGCAGGACTTAATCTCATATCTACTCTTCCTAACTATCTTTTGTTGAATCAAAAAACGGTGGGGTATGGCTTCACCTCAGATCCTATATTGGCGATTTAACTTGCTTCCATAAAGCTTAAACTTTGCGCCACACTTTTTAATGGATCAGGAGACCGGTCCTGTTCTACAAAACAGTGTTCCACTTTTAATTCAACGGCTTTATTGATAATGTCAGTCATCGGGATTTCTCCTTGCCCCAGTTCCTTGTATACATCATGAGGAATGATACTTTCATCAAACTCGTCGGCAGCTCCTCTTTTTTTATCCTTTAAGTGTAATAGTCTTATTCTACCTTGCAATCGGTCCATTAAGGCTAGGGGATCATACCCGCCAATACTCGCCCAGAATACATCCAATTCGAATTTTACCAAGTTGGGGTCCAGCTTTTCAATCAATAATTCGAAAGGTACCTTACCTTCTATGGGCCCAAATTCGAAGGAGTGATGATGATAACACAATTGCATACCTGCCGCCTGGCATCGTTCGCCGGCCTTGTTCAAATTCTCAATAATTCGCAAATAATCGTCGATTGTTCCACGGTCTTCTTTCGGAATGTATCCGAAGACCAGGTGAGAAAGATCGGAGGCTTCTGCCGTTTCTATGACGCGATCGAGGCTCTCGGGCTGTCTCTTATACACATCTCCGAGCCCACGAGACCGAGGCTGATCTC
>CAJXUM010000710.1 GCA_913060855.1 uncultured Lewinella sp.
GGCCTTGGTCAGCCACAAAATTCATCTTTTTTCTCCTATAAAACCAGTTCAGAATAAAGTCTAATAATATTTTGGTGAGCTGCTTCGATTTGTTGGCAGGCCTACCCGCTAATCAATAGGAGTTATTACTTATCAAATCTTTACCTAAATTCAACTAAGAAAGTATTTAGTTTCCACCCAAATTATCTCATTTATGCAAAAGTTTATCGCTTCGTTGGGTTTAATGATGGTCAGCTTGATCGCTTATGGCCAATTTAAACCTCATTTAAACCAAATTGAAAAAAATCAAGGCACACCTCATCGGATAGAAGATATCCAAATCAAGGCTTTCACGCCTGCTGTACCCGTGGCGATTCGTCCTTTCAGTGGGATGACGGCCAATTTTCGGACGCTTCCTACGCCAACATCTCCAGAACTACAAGCTGCTGCGGTGAAAATGTATTACGGGGCGGGCAATGTGGTTCCCATCGCAGTCTGGGGCACCAACGACCTTACACCTAAGGAAGGCAATACTTTGAGCAAAGTTTATCGCCACCTCAGCGGAATGGAGAAGTACATGAAGGTGACGCAGACCAATGCGGCCTTCAAAGTGAAAGAAACAATTCTAGGCAAATCCGGGAGTGAACATGTCAAATTGGAGCAGTACCATCAAGGTATCCCAGTATATGGAGGTGAATTGACGATCCATCTTAAGGAAGATCAAGTGGATTTCATGATGGGGAAATATTTTCCTACTCCTTCATTGGTGACTCTGACGCCAACTATCGCCGAAATGCAGGCTGTTCAAATTGCACAGACAGCTATCAGTAAGTTGACGAAGATAACGGAGATGTCTGCTGAGCTGCAATCGATGTTAGGATTGACGCCAGTTGAAACATCGCTCGTCATTTACCATCAAGAAGGTAAGGACTACGCTGAAAAACTGGCTTGGGAAGTAACACTTGTACCCAATATTTATCATAATAGAGTTTATTTTATTGATGCGCAAAGCGGAGCTATTATAGCTGATCACAGTAAGATTTGTAAGTTCGATCACGACCATAGCACCCATGAGGAGGAAGCCTCTGTTTTACCACCAGATGGACCGGCCACAACCAGTAGAGGGGACCTCAATGGTTCCAATCGTACGGTACATTCTTATATCGTAGACGACTTTTACTACCTGGTAGATGCTTCTCGGCCTATGTTCAGCTTCAACGGTTCTGATTTACCCAGTAACCCTGCGGGGGCCATTTGGACGGTAGACGCGGAAAATGAAACACCTATTGATAATGATGATTTTGGCGTGAAACAAATATTCTCTCAAAATAACCAGGATTGGCCTGCCGGAGCAGTTTCTGCCCACTATAACGCAGGAGTTGCCTATGAGTATTTCCGTACTACTCATAGTCGAAATGCTATCAATGGGCAAGGAGGAAGTATTATTTCCATCATCAATGTAGCCGATGAAAATGGCGGCGGCTTCGATAATGCTTTTTGGAGTGGTAGAGCCATGTTTTATGGCAATGGCAAGACGGCTTTCGATCCCTTAGCAGGTGCGCTGGATGTAGCTGGCCATGAAATGTCTCATGGTGTGATACAAACTACCGCCAACTTGGAATATATTAGCCAGTCGGGTGCCTTGAACGAGTCCTTTGCTGATATTTTTGGCGCGATGATCGATCGAGATGATTGGCAAATGGGAGAAGATGTAGTTCGTACTAATGTATTTCCTACTGGCGCATTACGTGACTTATCTGATCCGCATAATGGTGGGAACGGCTTTGGTTCAAGAGGCTGGCAACCCGCCCATATGAATGAATATGTTACTCTTCCTGAAACGGAAGAAGGCGATAACGGCGGGGTACATGTCAATAGCGGAATTCCTAATAAGGCCTTTTTCTTGTTTGCTTCTCAGGTAGGTAGAAATGTGGCCGAAGAGGTATATTATGATGCTTTGGATCTTTACTTGACACGCTTTTCTCAATTTATCGACTTGCGATTGGCTGTTTTAGAGGCGGCGGCTGGTTTTGGCCAATCCGTTGTCAATGCTGCGGCAAGCGCCTTTGATCAAGTAGGTATTGTTGGCGATCAGGGTTCTGGAGATGAACAGGAGGATGTGGGGGTCAACCCTGGAGATGAATTTATCGTCTATGCTGATGGCGATAAGCAAGCGCTTAGGATTGTAACCCCTACGGGTACTTTTGTCGCTAATCCAATAGTGGAAACCAGTGTATTGAGCAAACCGAGTGTGACTGACGATGGTTCTGTGATCGTATTTGTAGATGGAGATCAGAATATTCAAGTCCTTGCTATCGACTGGGTGCAAGGTAATGCTTCGCTAGATGCTTTGACCTCTAACGGAATTTGGCGAAACGCCGCCATTTCAAAAGATGGTCGTTTACTAGCCGCTTTGACCAACGATTTAGACAATCGATTATGGGTTTTTAGTTTAGATACCGGAAATGGCCAAGAATTTGAATTATTCAACCCATCCACGGCTCAGGGCGTGAATGCAGGAAATGTCGAATATGCAGATATCCTAGAATGGGATTTTAGTGGTGAATTTATCATGTTTGATGCTTTGAGTCAAATCAATAATACAGGTGGTACGATTGAGTTTTGGGACATTGGCTTCATTCGCGTTTGGGATAATACGACTGATAATTATAGTACGGGTTCTATTTCTAAGCTGTTTACGGCATTACCGGATAACACGAGCATTGGGAATCCTACCTTTTCTAAAAACTCCCCCTCCATTGTTGCCATGGATTGGGTAGAAGAAAACGCCGAAAGCTCGGATTATTTTGTTGTAGGGGTCAATACACAAAATGGAGATTTTGGTACTTTTTGGAATAATGTCAGTCTAGGGTTCCCTAATTATTCGGTGGACGATACCCAATTGATATTTGATGGCACGCCGGCGAACTCCTCAGAAAAAATTCTAGTGAGTATAGATGTAGCAACTGATAAAATTAACAGAGTAGGTAATGCGACGATTTTTCTACAAGCGCCTAATGAAGCGCGTTGGGGCACCTGGTTTGGGACGGGAAGTCGTGCTTTAACAGACACCAAATACGTAGATGCAGTAGATGCGTCTTTGAAAGTGTTCCCCAATCCTATTCAAGCCCAATTCCAAGTGGAGTTAGATTTACCCACCACGGCTGCGGTACAAATCAGTCTTTTTGATGGTTTGGGTAGAAGGGTGATGCAAGAGCAGCATGCTGGGGCAGCCGGTTTCCAGCGTTTCGATCTCTCATCGAAGGGACTACCTAGCGGAACTTATTGGTTGAGTATACAACAGGATGGTCGCAAATGGGGGAGGAGAGTAGTTAAAGTGCAGTAGAGTAGAAAGGATTTAGACTTCAGAAGTTTGCTCGGCCAGGGCCAAGGAAACTTCTGAAGTCTTGCTCTTAGCGATCAAATAATACCGTTTTTCTCAATCTCTAAGATAGCGACCACATGCGCATCCGCGATTTTCTGTCGCATTTCAGTCGTCATTAATTTTGCCGCTTCCGCTTTGTTATTATAGAAACCATTCTCTGTAAGAATAGCCGTCATTCTGGTTTTTCGCAACACGAAGAACTGCCTTTCTGGTCTAGACTTTAAGTGTCTATTATTCATGCCAGTTTGATCCACTATGTGTTTTTGAAAAATAGAGGCTACTTTTCGGCCTTTCTTACTGTTGTGGAAATACCAAGTTTCTACTCCTTTGATACTTGCAGAAGCCCAATCTTTGGAAGACCTAGCCGGGGCTGCATTAGAGTGAATCGATAGGAATAATTTAGGGATTTCAGACTTCTTCTGATTGGCGCGGTCTACTCGGCCTTGCAAAAAATCATCGATCTCTTCTTCTGGTACTACATTGAAGTGAGCAATGCCGTGTTCCGTCAGTTGTTCACTCACCCTTTTTACAATATCTCTGTTGAATTCATATTCTAGAAACTGGGTCGTGCCATCGTCAAATACCGGTGAACGCTTTCCTTTTGTAAATTGGCCATGTCCATTATCCAAGCACCACAAAAAACGGCCTTTGGGTTTTTCTGCTTCTACCGGGCCACCAATCGATTCTTCTTCTTCGTCATTCTCTACCGGTAGGGTAGAAGGAACATTCTCATCCACCCCTAGGTCATCATCAAATTCGATATCCGTTTCATCGGGTTTGATGATCACGTTCTCTCTTTCATCCGCTACAATAATGATCGTATCGGGTGTGATTTCAGAGCCATCTTGTGGTATATCGCTGATCGGGTCAGTCGGTTTGGGTGTAGGTGTAGGTTTAGATTTTCCTCCAAAAAGTGAGCTAAAAAGGTTGCCAATAGCGTCAAAAAATTTCTTAAACATGGATTCATTTTTAGGTAAAATGTCTTCAGAATTGGGGCTCATCCACGCTTACTTTGATATTTACTCACCTAGCAAAAGCCAAGTTGTATTTTCACTTAGTAAAAACCAATGATCTATATAGCGTCTGTCTCTTATACACATCTGACGCTGCCGACGAAGAGGATAGTGTAGAT
>CAJXUM010000711.1 GCA_913060855.1 uncultured Lewinella sp.
CGAGATCAGCCTCGGTCTCGTGGGCTCGGAGATGTGTATAAGAGACAGCCTTTAGCCGATGGCGGGGAGGGTACGGCCGAAATTCTCACCTATCATGCCAAGGGCCAATGGATCGAAAAGGAAGTTGCTGATCCATTATTTCGAAATATAAAGGCGGGTTATGGCTTGTCGGAAGACGGGAAGACGGCCTATATTGATATGGCGCAAGCTTCCGGCCTACAACTCCTATCTCCAGCAGAACGAAACCCACTTCAGACGACTACTTTTGGAACGGGACAACTGCTATTAGATGCGATCCAAAGGGGTGTTCAAAAAATTGTACTGGGAATCGGGGGAAGTGCTACTAATGACGGGGGCATTGGAATGGCGATAGCCCTGGGTTACACCTTTACCGATCAAACGGGCAGAACCTTAAAAGGAACCGGCGGAGAACTACTTCGCATAACAAAGATCATCCCGCCTGCGATAAATTTACCTACACTCGAAGTGCTTTGCGATGTTACCAATCCCTTGTATGGCCCGCAGGGAGCGGCGGCCGTATATGGTCGACAAAAAGGAGCGGATGAAGCCATGTTGAACGTACTGGATAAAGGGCTTGAGCACCTTTCTCAGCAAGTCATCCAAACATTAGGGATAGATAGGGCGATGGAGCCAGGAGCTGGAGCAGCCGGAGGAATGGGCTACGGAGGCTTGGTTTTTTTGCATGGTCGGCTTCGTTCGGGTATACATGCGGTGATGCAGGAAGCTAGGTTTGAGGAACAATTAAGCGGTGTCGATCTCATTATAACAGGTGAAGGAAAAATTGATGCCCAGACGTTGCAAGGTAAGTTGATTAGTGGTATTTGCCAGCAGGCGAAGTCTCATGATATCCCGGTGATTGCTATCTGTGGCGCGCTCTTGGCCGACCCTAAATTGATTCGGCAGATTGGATTAAAAGCGGCCTTTTCTATACAAACACAGCCAACCACTTTGTCTGAAGCACTGCCACATACTGCCCAGGGCCTAACCCAGCTCTCTTTTCATTTGGCTCATCTTTTATAGTAGATATCTAGCTGATAGAAGCGCCCTAGTTTTACCGCTAGGCGGAGGAAAGGGGCTACTGAGGTGCGGCGCCTACCTTGCATCTGTCATCTGTCATCTCCCTTTCTCAAGAAGTCTGAGTCTGAATAACGTCTAATATTAGAAACCAATTAGTAATTGTGTCCCTTCTCCAGTAAAGTCAAGCTTAAAACTTATGCCTTTTAGCAGAGAGGCTCGATCTTCTCGAATGGATTTATTGTAGCGTTCTACGGCTCTTTTTTTATACTTCCCACTGATGATTTGAAAGAGTATTCCCGCTCCAAGTGAAACACCTCCCATCATCATCAAGTCTTGCCCGAGTCGCTGATTGGGTTCATATACCAAAAGGCCTGTTATCGTAAACACACTTCCTACCGTATACCCCACAACGCTTAGCTGATCAGCCACAATCGCGGCGCTAATTTCCTTCTTAGCGGCGGGTGAATCCTGCATAAACCACTCCATAATCGGCAGGTTCACTTTTCTTCCTTTCATGTAATAGGTAGCACCTACCCCGTGCTTCAATGTCAGGATACTATCTCCACTACTGGATAAATGCTGCGGGAATCGCTGCCCGAATGTTCGCGGCAAACAGAGCCCTCCCAGCACAAAAAGAAGAAGAAAACTGCGTTGTATATATATGATCATTCGCTTGACGGTAGAGAACAAGTAGAACTAGTAAATCAGCATTTAAAAACAACTTATACTCTCTTATCAGACGTTAAAACGGCACATATCGTTGGGTCTATACCCCATTTATTAACAGAACATTTATTTCGTTGATACTATTTTTAAACCAGCTTCCTTATTTAGCTGGCTTTTTAGGGGGTTTATTTTCCGAACTTCCTCCACTGATGGCTTGTCCGAAAAAGATAGCATTGGCAAATATTTTATTGGTGCCATACCAAAAAGCACGGAAGTTGGGATTATCACTAAGACAAATCACCTTACCCCTTCCGGTACCACTTACGACTGTTGCCGCCGCATTGGCCAATCGTTTTTCTTCTGTCTCATGTAAGTAACCGCTCAATAGCGGCTTATCGGTATAGACCATTGGCGTCGCGTAAGGATTTTGAGCCGGTTCGAATAAGAAAGAACCTCTTCTAAAAACAGGCATCGTTTCGCGATGGTAACCATACAAGAGCGGATGGCTTAAATCCACTTCTACTTCTACAATTGCACCGCCTACCACACGTCCGCCATTATCTCTCGACAATTTTCCATAAGGACGCCGTGCCTCTCCATCTCTAGAATTCGATTTCTTAATCGCTACATTAGCTAAGCCATTGCTGGCCAACCAACTGACCGCTCTTTTCATAGCCACTATGGTTCCGCCCTTGCTCACCCAACTTTTCAACTTGGCAGCACCTGCTTTCCCCAACAAACTATAGGAACCTTCCACCATTATAATAACATTGTAGCGAGAGATATCCATGCGATTAAAGGCTGTCGTTTGGCCTTTGGTCACCACCAGATCATATCGTTGATCTAGCAAATGCCAAGCTTCTCCCGCATCATAAGAACTCACCCCGTCCCCTACCATCAGGAGCACCTGAGGTTGTTCTAGTACAGCCATATCACGGCTACCCAAATCTGGGCCAACAGGACTTAATCCGGTAGAAGTACCGACCATACTCACTTGAGCTGCCTCTGATATTTCGACTAAGCGTTGATGTAAATCCGTCTCATTTATTCCCTCTTGCTGCACAGGAACCACCAAGGTCCCCACATCGTACGATTTGCCTTCTATGGTAAAAGGCTTTGCAGCAAGTCTTACTTGTAGATCGTTTTTGAGCAAATGACTTAGTGCCTTTGGGGCGTAATAGTCGTCCCATGCTAGCAGATAAGCATAGCTACTCTTTTTAGGTGCTTGGAAAGTGGTAGTCAGATCTTCATCCGTCACCAATTTCCCCATTCTATTTTTTAGTGTCGCTTTATCTGTAATAGCCTCGTAAGAGAGATTAAAAGCCATGGGCAATGTCCAAGCAGAAATATCATAAAAAAGACTATCCTCGAAGGTGGTATAACTATCAAACATTCCTCGGATAAGGTGGTATTGAGCCTGATCCATTGGAACGACGTAGGCTGACTTTGTCGGAGAGCCATCTATTGTTACCTCTTGCCCCTCCTTTGTTTGAAAAACGTCGATCTTATGCTGTTTCAATATCTTCACTAAGGCTTTGGCTCTTGTGGCATCATGACTGTCACCAAAGATAATACCCTTTGTTTTTCCTTGAGCAGCCTTTTTGATCCCTTCCTGGTAAAAGTCGCGTTGGAAACTTAGCAGATCAGTCCGCAAATTTACAGCTGCAGCCTGGGTAGACAAAGCCGTGGTAACCTGATTGCGAATGGTAAACGGAAAGCTAAGCAAACCATTATCTGTCTCCTGCAAATGTCCACGTGAACTCGCTTGTTCAAATAGAATTCCAATGCAACCATTGGCATCAGGGTAAGTTGAGCCTTTACCGTAGTAAAAATCATCATACCCTTCCCCACTGTAGTATAAAGAACCAATTTCGTCTAAGGCCGCCTGGTGGAAATCTCCAATTCTAGCCGTTAATTCCTGGTTTTTCTTTGGTGTAATAGGATTCACCCTGGTGGGTTCTCCCGGCATAAAAAAGAAAGTAGAATTGGAGCCCATTTCATGGTGATCAGTCAATATATTCGGTTTCCAATCGTGAAATACCTTTATTCGACCTTTACTCTCAGGCAATTGTACGGGAAGCCAATCTCGATTGAGATCAAACCAATAGTGATTGGTACGTCCTCGGGGCCAGCCTTCTGAGTATTCTCGGTCTTGTGGGTCGGATGTTAATTGTGCATTCTTATGCATATTCGCCCAAGTGGAGAAGCGTTGCAGGCCATCCGGATTAAAACTTGGATCAAATATAATCACTACATTATCCAGTAAAGTTTTCACCTCTTCAGATTGCCCAGCGGCAAGGTAGTAAGCCACTAGAGCAGATGCATTAGCCCCACTAGGTTCATTCCCATGAATACTAAAACCTTGATAAATAACGGTGGGCATATTGGTAAGATCCAACTTAGCAGATTGCGTAGGATCACTCAATTTAACGTGCTCCGCTTGAATCTCCGCTAAGCGACCATGATTGGCCGTAGAAGTAATCGTTAAATGTACCAATGGACGTCCTTCATAGGTTCGGCCATGTTCACTAATCGTCATTCGAGGAGAGGCCTGCGCTACTGTGCGCATATAATATAGAAGCTGGTCGTGGCTAATGTGCCACTCTCCTATCTGGTAACCAAGAACCTGTTCTGGTGTGGGAATTGCCGAATCATATTCGATATCCGGTAAGAAGTAAGTAAGCGGTTGTTTTTGGGCTTCCAATACTGTTGTACTACAAATTAGCCCTAGCAAGCATAAATAACTGTCTCTTATACACATCTCCGAGCCCACGAGACCGAGGCTGATCT
>CAJXUM010000712.1 GCA_913060855.1 uncultured Lewinella sp.
CTATCCTCTTCGTCGGCAGCGTCAGATGTGTATAAGAGACAGCTTGTGTGAAAAGCATCCCTTCTGTTGCCATTCGATCGAGGTTGGGTGTTTTCAAGGCGGTACTACCATAACAGCCAAGGTCCCCATATCCTTGATCATCAGCTAGGATGAAAATGATATTAGGTGTTTGATTCGACTGAGTCGCAGTACTTAACTTTTGGCTTGCCTGACAAGAAAAAAGTAGATAGGCCAATAAGCTAAGTACAATTAATTTTTGCATGAGTTGGTTTTTAGGTTTGCTATGAAATGTTTAGACTGTTCACAAGTGAAAGGTTTATTCCCTTGCCCGTCCTACAAAATAGGTGTATCTTTCTGTTAGTATATATAAATTATTGATATTTTCTTTGCCTAGTAGCTCCATTTGTTCCGCTATTTATATTAAAAATGACTTTTGACCCAACCTCTTTGCTAAGTCAGAAGGTCTATGCTATATTGTATTATTACGAACCCGGTATTCAAGTAAACTTTCTCCTCATGATAAGAACACCTCTGCAGCACCTCTTTGTCTTGTTTTTTTTCTTTTTTGCGCTAAATTTATCTAGTCAGTCACTCTCCTGGGCCATTTTGGAAACGAATTGTACGGATTATGAAAAAGCCCGTGAGTTGGTAACCGCAATGGACAATGAAGATAGAGTCTTTTCTATTATCTATTCTCCCCAATTCATCGTGTATGGAAGCACCTCCGGGGAGCAACTTTCACACCCGAGTATTCAGCAGACTTGGACGGCCGATGAACTTGAATCGCTGGATCACATACCTGGACCTTTAAAAGCTTTTTTCCTTCGGTATTTTGAAGAAGAAGAGGAAGTACCTCGACAAGTCTTCGAAAGGCCAGAAAGCTGTGCTCAAGCTATCCCCTTAGAAAAGGGCTTAGATGAATACGAGTATGCCAATAAGTGGAATAGTGAAATAATGGGAGGCTTTATGACCTGCAATATCTTATTTGTAGAAAGTGACGGTTCGGTGGATCCCAATTATTTTACCTGGCCTGCTCAAGCTTTGTTTGAGGAGAAGGTGACGATTCTGCAAGCCTTGCACACCTGGGCCTATACTGCTTTTAGAGAGGGACTCGATGTCACTTTTATACCGCAATGGTTTGAGCGAGACGCTGCCTTGGGTCAGGGGATTGCCCCCAATCTTCGCTTTGGCTCTTTTAATACCTACTCAGGAGAAGTGTTACAGATGAATAAAGCAGTGATTAATCAATTGGGATACGGCCAATCTTTTACGGCCGGCGATGAATTTAATTTTGATCAAAAAAAGAAAACAGCGGCAGATGGAGCTTTTACGATTGGAGTACATTACAGCCATGAAGGTCGCGGATTGATCAGAGCCCATGCCTATTTGGGCGGCCCATACACTTTCGTAAGTAGCGGCTCACAATTCTCACTATATGGTCATGAAATTGGCCATATTTTCCATGCGGTAGATGAATATACCAATAATAATTGTACTGCTCCGAGTAGCATAGCTTTTAATGGAGCGCCCAATGCCAATAATATTACCGGGGGATGTGCAGGAAAGCAAAATTGTGTGATGGATAATAATGCTACGAAGGGTTCTGGGGCAGAGACTTATTATGCCCTTTGTGATTTCTCTAAAGTGCACCTGGGGTGGACAGGGGATATCTCGACAAAGCCGAGGATACTATCACCCATAGATAACACTACCTTCCCTCATTTTCTCCAAGCCTTTACCTTTTACTTTCCTCCTGGGGCAGAAGAACGAAAATCGGCTATCATTAAGATTTGGCGAGAAGATGAAACAGCCTCACCGCTTGTCTATGAAGAAGTTGTTCCTTTGAATTCAGATACGCTCATCTGGCGGAATGAGGTGCTTAGCGAAGCGGGTCAATATACATTACAGGTATCTCACGGTCAACCGTATCGATATGCAGTAGTAGATGGCGAATCCATCAGCTTCACCTTGGAGGAAGATACTGCTATTCCATTTGCCGATACTTGTATCTGGTTTTGTGGGGAGCTAGCGCCAATTCACTTAGATTTAGCTGAAGTGGAGTGGTTTAGGACGTCTACTTTGACTGAACCTATCCACATTGGAGATGACTTTAGTCCCGACCTCGCCGGCACCTACTATGTGGCTTACCGAGAAGAGGAAGCCATCAAAGATGTAGCTCGGGTCATTGTATCTGCCAATTCCACCGTGAGCGCTCAGCTGCTACAAACCTATACCAGTACTGGACCCATACACCTCTACTTACAATCTTTTACTGGTATTCCTCACGTAAGGGCTTTTCGTTGGTATAGAAATGACACGCTAATTGCCACCACCTCTATACCCGGCCTGGACGTCACGGAAGAAGGGGAGTATCAAGTCATTATTGATAATGGTTGTGAAAGTAGTACAAATATCCTAACCGCCAGGCGCGCGCCAAATATCACGCTAGAGCAAAATTGTGAAGACGGAAGCTACCTGATTCGAGCCGATCAATTGATTGGGATAGCCGACTTACCAGGTCAAGGCTTTATCGTGACGGATAGCCTATGGGTGAGCGTTGAAGAGGAGACCTTAGAGGCAACGATCTATTCTCCTGATCAGTCTATTTTTTGGACGGTGTATGAATTGGAACCGCTCTCGGTGGGGAGCTTCAGTATAGAGAATCTAGCGGGATTTCTCCGGTTTAAGACGGAAGAGGTTTATCAAACGGTTCAATGGTACCGCAACGATACTTTGCTACTTGAAGGGCTACAAAACTGGCTAACGGTTGATCGCCCTGGCAGTTACCAAGCTGTCCTAATCGGCGGCGCTGGAAGTTGTCCCTCGACATCACAGGTCATCGAGTTTACCACGCTCGTTCCACCTCCTACCATCGAGCAAGATAAGTATCCCCTATGCTTATCAGAAGAGTCGGACTTACCTACCTTAACGGTCAGTGGTGAAAATATTCGCTGGTACTTAGAACCGCAAAAAGAAGAACTCATTGCAGAGGGGAATAGCTTCCAACCCGCCTTGGATTACTATGGGTTTAATAGCCAACTACATATTACGCAAACGATAGATGATGTAGAAAGTCCTCCACTGCGAGTCGATCTAATTGGAATTAAACCCCTACAGGCTAGTTTGGATACCTTTGATAATAAGCTGCTGGCTATTATTAATGGCATTCAACCTGACTATCTGCCCACTGACTATACCTATGATTGGTTTTACGAAGAATCCTTTCTGGATAATACGGGAAGCAATACCTATCCATTGGGTGATCCCGGAACCTACTCGGTATCCCTAAGCAATCAGCAACCGGTCTGTTTGACTAGTGAACCTTTTTTATTGGAAGGAATGGTCTCCAGCACGGAAAAGCCTAATGCCTCCGCAGAAACTATTCGGGCTTATCCTAATCCCGCCCAGGAAGCATTGTTCATTGAATTAGAGACTAGTTTGATTCGCTCGATCCAAGTCTTCAATATGGCAGGTCAGTTACTACAAGTGCAAAGCGGAGCGGGTCAAAGACAGCAAAGCATTGATGTGAAAGCACTACAAGCAGGTTTGTATATAGCCGTCATACAAACCTCTGTTGGGGCTATTCATAGTTTGAAATTTGTCAAAGAATAGAGATAGGTGAGAGGAAGGAGAATAACCTCAGTATAGGGTTTAAATTTTCTTACTTCCTCTCATCTACTAATCGGGATAACTTTCCACCTGCACTCCTTGGAATAGCACCATCCGGTTCGATAGTCACTCCAATTCGCAATCCAATCGTATTAAAGATCTTGGTCGCCAGCTCTTTTTCAAGAAGGGCTTTTTGTTCCGCGTAGGTAGCCGCTGCTCCTTCCCGCAAGGAATGGGCGTATCCCTTTTCCATTTCTATTCGCAAGCGCACCTCATCCAGGTTTCCATTACGACTGACAATCAGTTGATAATTGGGAGATAACTTATCAAATTGTGGTAAAACAGCTTCGATCTGAGTGGGGAATAAATTGACACCTCGAATAATCAGCATATCGTCGCTCCGACCTTTGATGGCACTCATTTTGATATGCGTCCGTTTGGCATCGCTATCATAGTAAATACTACAGATATCATTGGTCCAATAGCGGATTAAGGGCATCGCTTGTTTGGTGATAGTGGTAAATACCAATACCCCTTCTTGTCCCATCGGTAGTGGTTCTCCGGTGTCACGATCCACAACTTCGGGGAAGAAGTGATCCTCCCAGATATAACTACCCGTTCCTTTTTCTTCTACATCCTCTTGCGAAACACCTGGGCCTATGATCTCACTTAAGCCATAAATATTGGTCGCTTCTAGTTGGAGTCCTTTTTCTACTTGTTGGCGAATAGCTTCTGTCCAAGGTTCGGCCCCGAGTATCGCGTACTTGACGGCTAAGGCTGCAGGATCAATACCTCGCTTTTCACATTCCTCTGCCAAGGTTTGGGCATAGGAGCTGTCTCTTATACACATCTCCGAGCCCACGAGACCGAGGCTGATCTCG
>CAJXUM010000713.1 GCA_913060855.1 uncultured Lewinella sp.
AGATCAGCCTCGGTCTCGTGGGCTCGGAGATGTGTATAAGAGACAGGTATGGGCTATCTCTGATTGTTATTTCATCACTTTTATTGTTTTGTCTAAGTCCTGATTCATCTATTGTGTTATTTGCTTTGGTAGGAATTTTGGTATTAATATTTATTATTAACCTGGTTGGCCTCTTCACAGATTAGATTGCCCTGTAGTTTTGAAGTGGAGAAGCGCTAACGCAGGGCAAGACTTCAGAAGTTTCATATAGCTATGGCTGGGAAAACTTCTGAAGTCTAGGTAGTGGGGAAATTGTGAAGTGGAGAAGTGTTAGCACAGGGCAAGAAGAAGGTTGACGTGACTGCGACTAGGCGACCTAGGCTTTGCTGGTGCTAAAATCTCAAATCAAGGAATCAAGCATTTTTCAATGCTGATGTTTTCCCTGATATAAACAATCCATATTCCTCGATCAAACAATGTACCGGTGCCAGGAGTTCGTAGTTGAAGGGGTTTGAAAATGCCGCTCCGGTCGACAATTATAATAAAAGAAAAAATAAGTAACATGTCTGGTGTTCGGGTGAAGACTATATTTATGCTGTGGGCTTTTATCGTCCTGATGTTAGTCATAGGTTGCTGGGAAAATTCAAATTCCGATCATTCCTCTAGTCTCTTCCCTGTTAAAGTTGATGGGAAGTGGGGGTATATAGATTCAACAGGAAGTATTGTAGGTGAGATCAAATATGAAGGCCTTAGCTTTATTAGTGAAGGTTTTGGAATTGCATATGCTCAAAATACCTGGTCCGTGATTGATCAGAAAGGTAAGGCGTTTTTTGTAGCAAGTCTTGACAGTTTAATGCCAGTAGGGAATATTAATGAGGGTGTTTTTAAGGTTGCTTCCAAAGAAGGATACGGTTACTTTTTAACAGTATCAGGAGAAGAG
Source organism: uncultured Lewinella sp. (assembly GCA_913060855.1). Taxonomy (GTDB): domain Bacteria; phylum Bacteroidota; class Bacteroidia; order Chitinophagales; family Saprospiraceae; genus DT-111. The sequence goes on from CAJXUM010000713.1 coordinate 920, forward strand.
ATGCTTAAATTAGACCAAAGGAAATTTCATTGGACAGCATCGGAGTTTAATGATGAAAGGTTGATAGTTTCATTAGAGAATGGAGATTTTGGAATACTGAATAGGTCTGGCAAGCTGTTATACCAGACTGGTAAATATAGGATTGATAACTACTCTGAGAAAGTGGCTAGAGTATATAATAGTGAAGAGACCTGTTATCTAAATCATCAGGGCGAGCTGTTGTATTGTTTTCGTGGAAGAGGATTAACGTTCAGCGAAGGAGGTTTCTTCCTTAAGGATCGTAATGAGACCAAGTTTATCAATAAAGATGGTTCCATAAGGTTTTACCTGGAAGCGGTGCAAGATATGTATTCATTCTCTGAAGGACTTGCCATGATTAAAAAAGAGGGACTTTGGGGCTACATCGATAAACATGGCAAGATTAGTATTCCTAATAGATATTCTTCTGCCCACAGTTTTCATCATGATTTGGCATTTGTACGTGAACAAGGAACAGATTTATGGTCAATAATTGATAAAAAAGGCAGTATAGTTGTGGACAAAAAGATCAAAGATATGGCTCAACCTTTTTTTGAAGGAGCATTGGCTCTGGTTAAGGTTGATGATACTTGGTGCTATATGAATAGAAAGGGCGAGATTGTTTGGAAAAACATGCCTAGCCCTTATAGTGAAACTCAGTGGAGTATACCTCCTAGTTGAGCAACTGCAAATTTGATATCAGTAGCAAATCTTCGCAAAGTATCAAGAGGCTGTACGTTTTTTCACAGCTATGAGGAGAGAAAGCAGTAAGCATGGCAAACAGTGACGGATTAAGGTATGGACTATTGGAGAGTGGTAGATATGTTGGTACATGAAGGCGCGTAATGAGCGAACTACACCCTTATCGTCGGTCGGTTACCGCTCTTTTCGGGCTGCCATTCAAGATCCTGGCAAAAGTTTGAGAGTTGAGGGTTGAGAGGCTCCTTGCATTCCAATAATATCGGGAGAGCATCCATTTATAGCTTCCTCGACTGATTTATCCTTTCCAATAACCTATCTTTAAAGTAAGAATTGATCTTGAAGTTGTTTAAAAATGATTGATTTTCTGCACCTAGCTAGCATACTGCGAACTTAGATTTATCGACTATGAGATGGGGCATTGTTAATACGTTGGCCATTTTGCTTCTAGCAAGCACCCTGCTGAGCTGGCACTTACCTCCACCATTGTCGTTGGAAGAAGTTTGCGACAATGGAATAGACGATGATGCTGATGGTTTGATCGACCTAAACGATCCAGATTGCACCTGCCCAAGCGCAGAGCCCATTTCACTTATCCCGAATCCGTCTTTTGAAGATAAAAGTTGTTGCCCTGACAGCAATAGCATGCTTGACTGCGCAGATACCTGGATACAGGCCTCAGCGGCAACCACCGATTATATGCACACCTGTGGTTGGATGGGCTGGGCTGACTGGGATCCCATTCCTATGCCCTTGCCCATTCCAGACGGAGAGGGTTGTGTCGGCTATCGCAATGGACGATTTGCCACTAATGAATTTTTCGGTGTAACGGAGCCTAATTGGAAAGAATATGCAGGAGCTTGTCTCTTGGCACCTTTGAGGGCCAATCAGGTTTACACCTTCCGTTTTCATATAGGATTTAGCGATACCGAAAATTCTCCTCCTACGGAAGTCGTTTTTTATGGTACAAGCGATTGTGCAAACCTACCTTTTGGAGAAAAAGGAGATCGATTATTCGGTTGCCCGTCGAATGATCCAAATTGGAAAATCCTAGGGGCCGTTACTGCTGTAGGCAGAGCCAATAGCTGGATGGAACAGGAAATCAACATTACACCTAAAGAAGATATTTATGCCATTGCCATTGGTCCTTCCTGCAAAATATTGGCGGCCACACACGATCTTTATTATTTCTTCGATAATCTACTCTTAGCAGATCAAAGCGCATTTGAATTTCAGGTTGCTGAACAAGGGAATCCTTGTCTGGATACCTACTCCTTACAAATTCCATACTATGACACCTTACAATACCAGTGGTACCGCGATGGAATTGCTATCCAAGGTGCTACACAAGCTAAGCTGCATCCAGTAGGAGAAAACGGCAATTACCAGGTTCGGCTCACGAGTTCGGAAGGCTGTAAGCTCACTAGGGACTTTATCGTTGAACGGCCCTTTTCCTTTGAAACACAAGAAGTCATTATTTGCATGGAAGATTCCTATGCTTTTCACAGCCAAACACTTTGGGAAAGTGGTACCTATTTCGATACTTTAAAATCAGTCAATCACTGTGATAGCATTATCCAACTGAACCTTCAGGTCACGACCACTCAGACAGACAGTATTGCCGTCAAAATATTCCCCGGAGAAACTTATCAAGCAGGCTCCCAAGAATTTGCCGTAGCAGGCGAACACCTGGCGCATCTCAAAACACCCATCAATTGTGATAGCTTACTGCATATTGACCTGGATTTTTACCAGGTCTATATCCCCAATGCCTTCTCTCCAAATGATGATGGCATCAATGATACTTTCATCATTTTTGGGGACCAGGATCTTGTTATCATCGAATCCTTGCAAATATTCGATCGTTGGGGGGGATTGGTGTTTATCGGAGAAGAGCTGCCACCGAATGATCCCTCAGCGGCTTGGGATGGGAACACACGATCCAGTCCCTCTCCCAATGGAGTTTACATCTATAGCATGAGTTTGCTGATGGAGGATGGCGTGCTGCGGCAGGTCGAAGGAGCTATTACTTTGATGAGGTGAATGGGGGGGAATATAAGGGGCTTATACTTAGGTAGTAACCGTAAAATGCGACTTATAATATACAGCAGAAGGGAAGCAAGAAAACACCAGATCATACTTTTGTCCTGTACACAGGGATAAGGGATAAAACAAAAGCCACTAATTTTTATTGACTCTTTTCTGCACTTCGTAAAAAACTTCCTTATACCCTATTTCTCCTTTCTCTGAAATAGCCTCAATTACCACTTGCATGTCACCTTCAATATCGGCATTGTAAAAAGACACCGATGCTTTACCCTGGGCATTCACCGAAATATTTGGTTCCCAATGGATCAAAGCCCGTAAGTCGGGAGTATAGAAGTCTTCAGCTTTTACACTTGGATATTTCGGTGCGTAAAATTCGATGGTCTGGGAAAAGACCGGCACTGCTGCCTTAAATATTCCAACGGTAGGAGTGGCTCCATGAAGACCTTTACCTGCATAGGTATATATAGCGAGGATGTTTCCAAAACCCGGTGCGTCCAGCGGATGAACCTCTGGAAAAATATTTAAGTAATGGCTTCTGAAACTTTTTGCATGCTTAATAATCTCAAAACTACTAACACTATTAATCGGAATATTTGGAATAAACGGATATTCGTAATCCCTGGCGGGGATACCATCCACAACAACCAGGGTGGGTCCAACAGAATTTTGGACTTCTGCATATAAAAAGTCTCTCAATTTCCAGATATTGATCAAATCTTGGTAATGAAACTTAATCACACTATACAACCCATGGGACCTGTCTCTTATACACATCTCCGAGCCCACGAGACCGAGGCTGATCT
>CAJXUM010000714.1 GCA_913060855.1 uncultured Lewinella sp.
TGTGTATAAGAGACAGGTGCAGGTAAGGGTAAACTTTCTGTAGAAGCAGCAAAGGCGTTTAAAGCTCGTATTTTGCTTTATGAAGCTACTTGGGAACGATATGTTGGAGAGGCTGCTGATGGCGATGGTAAATCTACAGGTGCGGGTAACGCTAAGCCCTCAGCTTATCCAAGTATTGATGCCATGTTGACTGAAGCGGTTGCTTTGGCAGGAGATGTGATGGCAGGTAGCACATTCGAATTATGGGACCATAGGGCAGAACTTGGCCAAGACAACGTACGCTACTTATTTGTACTGGAAGATGGATTAGGAAATCCTATGGGATATACCAAAGCAGATAATAAGGAATTCATATTGGAGACGGTTTATGATTTTGCTTTACGCGGAAAACCAGGAAACGACTCTCATGCTAAGCCTTATGGAGCGTCCAGGAAATTAATGGATATGTATCCATGTACTGATGGCCTACCTGTGCAACATTCTCCTTTATTCCAGGGATACGGAACACTTTCATCCGAATTTCAAAATCGAGATCACCGTATTAATCTAACTTCGAAAATTCCTCTCACGTATTATTGGGGAAGGGGTTCAACAGGCGCTAATTATGGCAACCCTATTCCTCAAGGACCAGAGTATCTATATGTTCCTGCGCTGAATAGTACAGCAGTACGAAACAATAGCTATCAGGGACGTAAATACGTGACTGAGCACCCCGGATTAGAGGAAGGAAACATGAATTATCCACTTATTCGTCTGGCAGAGGTATATCTCATTTTTGCTGAGGCTACTGTGGAGCTAAATGGTTCTATTTCTGATGCTGATTTGGACAGATCAATTAATCTGATCCGTACTCGATCTGGGATAGCACCATTGACAAACGCATTGATTGCACCTTACGCTGATTTGACCATGCTGGGAGAAATCCGTCGTGAACGAGCCATTGAGCTATTTGGTGAGAATTTCCGAATGGATGACCTAAAGCGTTGGAACATTGCACCTGATGAGATAAATAATGGTGTATATCTTGACTACATTACCGGAACTGAGATGGAAACCGCTTTGGACCCAAGAGATGATTCTCCCATATGGGAGGAAGCTTTATATGCATTGACCACCAGCGAAATCTCTACTTCAAGTTACGCTGGATTCCCCAAAGTACCGGTAGGAGTTGCCATACTGGAGGGTTCTGGTACACGTAATTTTACGATTAGAAACTATGTGGATGCGATTCCCGGAAATCAAATTAATTTGAATCCGAGCTTATTGCAGAACCCTGGCTGGTAGCCTAATAATATCTAAGGTTTTCATTTTCTATAAACCGATCTAATTAAGCCGGCAGACAGACTTACCATTTTGTCTGTCGGTTTTTTAGCCGTTTTGAAGTTGACTAGCAATTGCTAGTTGGAATGAATGCTTTTCTATCCGCAAAGGTGGGATACCAATGCTACAGTATGCCAAGTATTACTCCCATGCCTAAGGCTAGCTCGATCAATGAGTAGGCTTCTGCGGAGGTTCTCGTTTAACAATGTGTTTACGAGAAAAGGTAGCCGTCAGAGAGCAGGCCGAATTTCATTTTGTTTGCCTAGGAGAGTCGCTATGGCTAAGCTCCTTGAAAAAGAAATACCATTGAAACATCCAATGATCCTACCGGGTGTAGCATCAGTAACATTTAGAGACAGAACGCCTCAAGAAGTGGTCAAGCTGGCATTGGAGGCTGGTTTAAGCGGGATTGAATGGGGAGGAGACATCCATGTACCGAGCAGTGAGCTAAAACAAGCTGCTAAGATAGGCAACCTTACTAGAGTATCAGGTTTGCAGGTGAGCGCCTACGGATCATATTATGTTGTCGGAAAAAGTAAGGAGGAAGGAATTCGATTTATAGATGTGCTCACTACTGCAAAGATGTTGGGTGCTCCGATGATCAGGATATGGGCTGGAAAGAAAAGCAGCAGAGATGCCAATCGAATCTATCGCAGAAAAATACTGGATGAAACGAGCGCTATAGCAGACGAAGCAGGACGCCATGGCGTACTTCTTGCTTTTGAATTTCACGATGATACCCTAAACGATACCTATGAATCTTGTTGCGAGTTGCTCACGGACTTGGCACACCCTCAGGTGAAAACCTACTGGCAGCCGCGGCATGGGGCCGGACCGGAGAGTAACGGAGCCGGAATAGAGATGATCCTGTCGTGGATAGTGGGTGTGCATGTATTTCATTGGTGGCCAAAAGTTGAAGTACGACTTCCCCTGCAGGATGGTGCGGATCATTGGAAGGAGTATCTAGACAAATTGTCAAGCATTTCTGAGGCAGTACCCTGCAATCTTGAATTTGTAAAGGAAAACTCTCCAGAGCAGTTTCTTAAGGATGCAGGTACATTACTAGAACTAAAAAGAGGTGATTTAGAACAGCTAAGAGGTGAAGGTTGACACTTTAAACTAGAGATTGTAGAGATGACTATTTACGATTACATTGTTGTAGTATTCTATCTGGCTTTTATGTTCCTTATGGGGCCTGTATATAAAAGCTTCAGTAAATCGGCCAGTGATTTCTTTCGTGGAGGTGGCGGAATGCTTTGGTGGGTGGTGGGCAGTTCTACTTTTATGTCCACTTTTTCAGCTTGGTCTTTCACAGGAGGGGCAGCCAAAGCCTATGAAACAGGTACGTTTTTTCTATTGCTTTTTGCCTGTAATATCCTAGGCTATTTATTTACCTATTTCTTTACCGCAGCTAGGTTCAGGCAAATGCGGGTAGTTACCGCTATTGAGGCAATTAGAAAACGCTTTGGGAATACCAATGAACAGATATTTGCCTGGTTACCCATCTTCGCCAACCTGATCTTGGGCGGCATATACCTCTATACCATTTCGATCTTTATGTACGGGGTATTCGGCGTGAATATTACTTTACTCATCATTGTCTTGGGTTCAGTGGTATTCCTGATGACCCTTTTTGGAGGTTCTTGGGCTGCTACAGCAGGTGATTTTGTACAAATGCTCATTGTGTTATCTATTACACTGGTTATGATGTTTCTAACCTTGTCTCATCCCCAAATTGGTGGATTTGCGGGATTAATGGAGAAAATTCCCGCGGAGCATTTGAATTGGTCGCTCTTCGATCGACCGTGGGTGGTTGCATTTTTTGCTATTACCTTATTGGTCAATCAATTGGTTCAGAATAATAGCATGACAACCACTGGAGGTGCCAAGTATGTATTTGTAAAGAATGGCAAAGATGCTCGGCGGTCGACTTTGATCTCCATCTTTGGCTATTTGATTTTGGCCCCTATTTGGATGATCCCGGCGGTGGCAGCTACCTATTTTCACCCTGATTTGGCTACTGAATTTCCCATGCTGAATAATCCAAATGAAGCTGCTTACGTAGCCATGGCACAAACCCTACTTCCGGCAGGTTTATTAGGACTCTTGGTTTGCGCGATATTCGCTGCAACTTTAACTACGATCAATACATTTTTGAATGTATCCTCTGGTGCATTCGTTAGAAATTTTTATATCCGCGTGATCAACAAAGGTGCTTCTGAAGCCAAGCAAATTCTCGTGGGTAGGATTTTTATTCTGATCAATGGCGTGCTAATGATATTGATGGCCATCTATTTTCAAGGCTTGAAATCAACCCCCCTATTTGACCTTGTACTTATAGCTGCTGCCTCTATTGGCATTCCATCCACGATACCACTGTTCTTCGGAATTTTTGTGAAAAAGACCCCGGCCTGGTCAGCCTGGAGTACGATGTTAATTGGGTTTGTATTGGCTATTGCACTGAGGATAATCCTGACAAATGATTTCATTAGCTCGCTTTTCTCACCACAGACAGTATTCACCGGGCAGGAGCTAAATGATTTAAATATAGCCATAACTACTGGTGTGCTCTTTGTTGCCTGTACAGCATGGTATTTCGCTTCTATGCTCTTTTATAAGAAGGGAAACAAAACTTATGAGGCACAGGTTGACGCGTTTTTTGTGGAAATGAATACACCTATTCAGATGGAAGAAGAACACCTGAATGAAGAGGAGAATGATAGCCGCCAATACATAGTACTCGGCCGGCTTTGCCTAATCTACGGCGCCTTTGTTATGTTGCTAAACCTGATACCTAATGACTGGCAATCGAGAATATACATATCAATTTGCGGATCGCTAATACTCACAGTGGGGATTGTACTTCGGGCCATAGGAATTAGGATTAGGAAAAAAATGATAACCAATTTACAATACTCCTAATGATAATATGGCTATATTTTAGGGCGCAAAGCAATTGCAGACTTATTTAGAGCATGTAATTCTGGAGCGATCATGTCAAAACCGTGGATACATCCGAATTCGGATCAGGATTGAGGGCGATATTTAGCCAACTGTCACAACCTTCTAACATCATGTGCATCATGAAAAACCGCCTTTTCTTCTCGATTTTATGCCTGTCTCTTATACACATCTGACGCTGCCGACGAAGAGGATAGTGT
>CAJXUM010000715.1 GCA_913060855.1 uncultured Lewinella sp.
AGATCAGCCTCGGTCTCGTGGGCTCGGAGATGTGTATAAGAGACAGAATATATATTGGCCCTTGGCAGGTAAAGCGCTCGCTTGTATACTTGCATCATCAGATAAAGAAAGTACGTATTTAGCCATTTGTTCCGCTTCGCTATTCGATAATTGGGGATGGGCCGCCATGGCAATGTCTCCCCAAACGCCACCGCCGCCTGAAATGATTTTACCGGCTAGGTAGGTTGTCGCATCAGCTTTCTTTTTATAGCGTTCCGCTATTGCTGTATAGGCTGGTCCTACCGATTTTTTATCGGCTTGATGGCAAGCGCTACAATCAGATTGTCCCACCAGTTTTTGCCCTAATACAAACAAAGAGGCTTCTTGCAAAGCTTGGTGTCCAATGGCGCCTTCATTGGCATCATATCCTCTTTCTAAATAATCGATACTAATAGCCACCGATTGAGGATCTATGCCATTCCCCAACTCGCCATCCTCTTCATCCGACACCATCACCTCATAATCCAATTGCTGACCATCCCAATAAAAGCTGCGATTGCCTACAAAATCCCAACTCAGTTCAGGCATAGCATTACCTACCAAAATAGAGGTAGTCATTTCTGAGCTTTCCCCTTCTGGATCGGTCACTACCAATCGTGCATTATATTCTCCTGCTTTTTTAAAGGTGAAAACAGGATTGGCTTCAGTGGAACTAACTTTGTTATTGTCCTCAAAATACCAGGCATAATCCAAATCATCTCCATCAAAATCTTTTGTATTGTCCGAGCTAAAATTAACAGTCAATGGAACAGGCCCCACGGTACGATCCGCATCAATTTGCGCAACAGGTTTTCTATTTCCTGAATTATATTGGATGTGTACCAGTCTTGCATCTGGGTTTTTTGAAAACCAGATTGACCCGTATTCCAGTAAGTACATATCTCCATTAGGGCCCATGATCATATCGGTCGGATTACTAAATTTATAGCTGGGCATAAAACGCTCCATCCGCTTGAAATTCCCATCCTCATCCATTGTCACTGCCATGATCCAACCCCTTATCCAGTCATAGATAAATAGCTTACCATCGTAATAAGCAGGAAACCGTTCAGGGTTTTCAGGATAGTCATCTACATAAAATACGGGACCCGCCATTGCATTGCGGCCACCATCGCCTACAGCAGGAAATTCTTTGGAGGGGGCATAAGGATACCAAATGAAGGCAGAATTAGTCGGCGGTAATTCCCTTGCACCTGTATTATTGGGTGACTGATTGATCGGTTTTTCAGGATCAAAAGGATCAAATGAGGCTTGTACCGAAAAGTCGTATTTATAATAAGGCTGGTTGTTGGCAATAAAATAGGGCCAACCGTAAAACCCTGCCTTTTTGGCTTGGTTAACTTCATCATACCCCCTAGGTCCTCTCCCTATGCTATCCCTTCCAGCATCCGGTCCCACTTCTCCCCAATACAGGTAATTGGTATGTTGGTCAATTGAAATTCTAAATGGATTCCTACAACCCATGACGAAAATCTCGGGCCGTCCCTCCGCTCCACCCTCCGCAAAAAGATTGCCGGGAGGAATCGAATAGGTACCATCTGCTTCTGGCTTAATACGCAGGATTTTTCCTCTTAGGTCCATAGTATTAGCCGATGATTTTTGCGCATCCCAAGGACTTCTGTTCGTTCGTTCATCACTAGGAGAAAAGCCATCCGAGTCGTGTGGATTGGTATTATCTCCCAGTGAAATATAGAGTAAACCGTCAGGGCCAAACTCAAGGCTACCCGCCGAATGGCAACATTCTTCTCTTTGGGTAGGCACCTCCAATAATATCTTCTCGGAGGCCATATCGATCGATCGATAATCGGCCGCCATCGTAAAACGAGCGATATTCTGTTGAGATTTATCAGGATCAGAGTAGAAGAGATAAACCCAGTTATTAGTTGTAAAATCTGGATCAAGAGCGAGGCCCAACAAACCATCTTCAAACTTTGTAGACACTGCGATTTCTTGAATTAAGGAAGAACTATCCACTGCCGGATCAAATAAACGAACCGCTCCCTTTCTTTCAATAAACAGCAATTTCCCATCTGGCAACATCACCAATTCCATCGGCTCTTGCAGGTTGTCTTCTAACACTACTTTTAGGAAGCGATTCTCTTCTGGCGCAATATTAGCATTGCTAAAATCGAGTACCTCTGCCGGTCCTGCTGCATAATTGATTCCCCCTAGTAAATGTTCTAAAAACAAGGCTTCGCTAAAAGAGGCTTTCGTGTGTCCCAAGCCCGTATACCAGGCTCGCCCACCATCAAATTCATGTTGCCATGCAATAGGGTGATTCTCGCCATTAGTTCCTCCTTCATAAGAGGTTTCATCCAGGTTGAGTAAGACGGTGAGATCTTCTTGGATCGCTTTGTAGTTATACCATTCATCATTGCGATGCCAAACTTCCGGCAACATATTAGTGCTTTCCGCTTCACCATCTATTAAAAGAATATCCGCTTCACGAACATTAGGATCGTTTGGATGACCATTAAAATAAGCACCCACCAATTGGCCATACCAAGGCCAATTATACTCCGTATCCGCTGCCGCATGAATGCCTACAAAACCTCCTCCGGCTTGTATAAAACGATTGAATTCTAGTTGCTGTGCTTCATCTAAAATATCTCCCGTTGTATTCAGAAATACGATCACATTGTATTGCTGTAAATTGACTTCTTTAAAAATAGAAGCGTCTTCGGTCGTGTCTACCCGAAAGCCATTCTTTTTCCCTAATGCCATAATAGCCGCCTTCCCTTCCTCTATACTGTCGTGCCGGAAACTTTCGGTTTTAGAAAAAACCAATACACTGACAAAACGCTCTTTTGAGAAAAGAACCTTAAATGCAATAAAACCTAACAATCCCAGTATGCCTAAAATGATGATAGCTCTCTTCATGTCGTGATTAATTTGTAAATTTGACACAATAATAATCAAAAACCCTCATTTTGTCAAATGAACACAATAGCTCTTCTGTATTGGAAGTGAATATTTCCGAATACCTGGAGGAAGCCATAAACAGATTTATGCCCGGTATATCAGCCGATGCTGTTATTTTGGGTTATGATGGAAAAGACATAAAAGCGCTCTTACTAAAAGCGAAAGAGGTTGATTATTGGATGTTGCCCGGTGGTTTCATTGAAAAGGAATTTGACTTAAACACAGCAGTACATCGAATTGTAAAAGCAAGGACAGGATTAGAGCAACTCTACCTCCAACAATTCCAGTTTTTTGGTAAAGCAGATCGAAATGCCCATCAAAAAGAACACTTAAAGAGTCTACATCAGCTCAGCCTGAAAGCGCGAACTTGGATCAGTCAACGCTTCATTACAGCAGGCTATTTTGCCTTGGTTAAAATAGATGATGTCCTACCCAAAGCAGATCTCTTTTCCGATCGATGCGAATGGATTCCTGTCGATCAACTGCCGCCCCTAATCATTGATCATCACGAAATTCTCCAAACGGCACTACTCTATCTCCGTCGACAGCTCAATTATCTACCTATTGGTTTAAACCTGATGCCAGAGAAATTCACCATGCCTCAGTTGCAAAACCTCTATGAGGGGATCATGAAACAAAAACTAGATCGCGGAAACTTTCAACGAAAAATACTGAAACTGGATATCTTAATCCGGCATGAAAAACTAAAAAGTGGCGGTGCGCACAAGGCGCCCTATTTGTATCAATTTGATGTAGAAAAATACAATGAAAAAGTAAAAGACGGGATTGGGTTTGTATAAATTATTTGCACCTTAAATCGGTTTGCATCTCCTGCTCTTAGTTCACCTTTCGATAGCAAGAAAATAGCGTAGTCTATTAACGCAAGTTTATAGTATTGCTAGCATTTAAGGCTTCACTCACTAATTACCCAACATTAGGTATCTACTATCTAGTCCTATTTCCTTATTTTCACTAATCTTTTAATAGTGGGATATAGTACCATAATCAAACAACAACCATGAAACTAACGGCCAGGAATACCCATCGTGACATCGCTTACTTCTATGTCGGATTAATCATCTCTTTTTCCCTTTCCGGTATTTTTCTCAACCATCGGCGAGTATGGCACCCGATAAAGTACAAATACAATACCGAAGAGATCGTTTTAAACCAAAAAGTCACCGCAGATCAAGTGACGGATGATTACATGAAGTCCTTTACGCAAGAATACAAGATTGATGATCAGTTGAGACGATATGCCATAGATGATAAAAACGTACTTCGGATAACCTACGCCGATCATGATGTAGCAGTAGACCTGACCACCGGCAAAGGAGAGATAGGGGAATTTCGACAAACACCGCTACTCGGCCAAATGACCGAATTACATGTTACGACCAATAATTGGTGGATTTACTATTCTGATGTCTTTGGCTTGGCCATGCTGACTATCGCCATCACAGGTATGTTCCTGTCTCTTATACACATCTCCGAGCCCACGAGACCGAGGCTGAT
>CAJXUM010000716.1 GCA_913060855.1 uncultured Lewinella sp.
CACTATCCTCTTCGTCGGCAGCGTCAGATGTGTATAAGAGACAGGTAAAATAGATAGCGAAACAGCCTTGCGTGAAAAAATAGCATAGTAAGGGTATAACTTTATACAGTAAGAGCTTGTCTAAGAGCAAACTTCAAAATAGTCCCATGATTATCCTGCAACTCCTAAAACAATTGAGTACTAGGGAGCGCACAAAATTCCAAGAATACGTCTGTGCTTCTTTTTTCAATAAGAATGAAAAAATAAAGCTGCTGTGCCAGATCCTCCTGGCTCACGCACCTGATTTCGATCCCGATCTAATTGACAAAGAAAGGATCTACCGACAAATCTATTCCCATCCAACTTACCAAGAATTAAGACTCAACAATCTAATTTCTGACTTGCTTCAACTGCTGTATGACTACCTGTCTTATTTACAATATGAAAAACAAGACAGCTATCAAAAGGGACTGTTATTAAGCGCCTTACAAGATAGAAGCCTTGAGCAACATATGCCGCGACAAGCCAAAAGGTATCGACAATTGCAACAGAAATCCCCCTTTCGAAGCCATCAATATTTTTGGGATGAATACCGCCTCTATGAGGAATTAGATCGCCTTTCATTATCTAGTGGGAAAAGAGGATATGATAAAAACCTGCAACTGAAAAGTGATATGTTGGACACTTATTACTGTTGCAATAAATTGAGCATCGCCTGCGATATGACCAGTCGTAATATTGTTGTTAATGCGGGTTACGAATGCAACTTTCTAGCGGAAATACTTGCGCAGTTCCACGCCAATGAAACGCTGCAACAACAACCAACGCTACAAATTTATTACAAAACCCTGGAGATGCTCCAGCAGGAGGAGGAAACAAAACATTATTTCCAATTGAAAGATCTCCTCTCTCAATATTGGCAATTGTTTCCCTCTCGGGAATTGCGAATTCTTTACCACTATGCCCTTAATTATGGGGTAAAAAAAATCAACTCGGGAAAGGTCGAATTCTATCAAGAGATTTTAGAGCTCTACAAGATCTTACTGAGTAAAAAGATCATTTTTAAGGACGGCTATTTGACACAATGGACGTATATCAATATCGTCACGGCGGGTATTAGATTGGAAGATTATGCGTGGACGGAGCGTTTTATCAACGAATATCGAGATAGCTTACACCCTACCGACCAGCACAATGTATATGTGTATAATTTGGCAGCACTTTACTACGCCCAGAAGGATTACAAACGAGCTTTACAACTACTGCACGATGTAGAATTCACGGATGCGTTCTATCACCTCTCCGCCAAAATCATTCAACTGAAGAGTTACTACGACCTAGAGGAGATCGAAGCTTTTATCTCCCTGGCAGAAGCCACCCGCATTTACATTACCAGAAACCGACAACTCTCCGATTATCAAAAACGATCCAATGCCAATTTCTTGAAACTCGCCACCCGCTTGCTGCAGATACGCCTGCGCGCACCGCTGCTACCGAGTAAGGAAATTAGCCGCCAGGCAGAACAGCTACAACAACAGCTGGAAAGTAAAACGGTGGCTAACAAGCGATGGCTGCTGGAGGCGTTCGAGCAGCTTGCCTTGAAGGGGTGAATCAACTCACCCCCTGAAGGCGGTCGGGCAGCGTTATTCCTTCACCAATTTCTGCATCATCAATCCTTCATCACTCCAAATCCGCAACCAATACACCCCACTCGGTAAGGCTTGCAGGGATAGTTCTTTTGTCGGCGCAGCCAAGGAGTCCTGCAGCAAGAGTCTTCCGGTGACATCAAATAGCGCAAGTTGAGCTGTAGTATTTAAACTGGATTGAACGAAAACTTGATCAGTGGTGGGATTAGGAAATACTTTTATAAAAGGGCTCAAATCCAACTGCCTCACCCCAGTAATGACTTCTATAGTAGGATCGACTACTTCAACGGGAATTAGCTCTTGTCCCTTCGACTGCATCTTCACTCCTTCGATATGGATATAAAAATCAACATCACTCTTTTCCCATTCTGTTTCCTTGTGTAGCAGAATATCGTCTTCAATCGTGATAAATAAATGACCGATGACACCTGATCCGCCTACATTTACCCCATCCAAACGCGTCAGTCCAATCGCTAGGCGCCCTTCTGAAGAAAATTCTTTCTGCATGACGAGTAAATCGTCACCTTCTGTCCCCAACCAAGATTCATCAGGGCTAAAACGTACACTCCCAGGCAAGACCAAGGAAGGATCGTAAGTCAGGCTAAAAGCCAGGCCATAGACCTCTTCTGCTGGATAGTCGGCGGAACCCAAGCTCAGCGGCAAAGCATAAGACTGCCCAGCTTGGAGGGTATCTACTTGAATGGAGAAAGGAACTCCGGTACGTTCATCGATCGGTGTGCCGGGGACAAACCCGTCGTGTGTAAGCCCCCAATTGAGGTGTAAGGCCAAGGTATCGGATAGATTAATTTGTCCATTTCCATCTGTATCGATATGCTTGTGATTATCTCCTTCTGGTGTTTGACCTAGCCAGGGAAAGGCAGCTTGTGCCATCCAACTTAGATCACCATTGGGACGGCGAGGGCCTCGGAGGGTATCTCCTACTATACCGAAATTGAGTACGTCATATTGATCGGCTACTCCATCATCATTGGTATCGCCTGGCCAAACCGGATCCTCTGTGGGTGCCACGATCACAATTACTTGACCACCTCCACAGATATTGGTACCATTCAGACAAGTCGTAAAACAAAGGGTATCTATTCCTGGGGCAATAGCGGTGTATTCCACACAATTAGCCGCGTCATTCAACACGGCCTCAAAAATACCACCAGAATCACAATCATCCAGCGTGATTTGTAAACCCAAGGGGTTTTGCGTCGGATCGCACCACACCGCCGATTGCCCTACAGCCAAAGAATCTACCAACGACCAAGTGAGATTGGGCGTACCAACTTGAACCGTTATACTTGCCTCTCCGACACAGCCCATTTCATCGGTTACACTGGCCGTAAACGTAGTCGTTTCCAAAAGATTAGGGGCGCTGGGGCTAGCACTGTTCGGGTCTTCTAGGAGCGCTTCAGGTTGCCAGGATACCGTCATAAAGTTCTTTCCATACACGCCCAACTGAACGGTCTGTCCGGCGGTGATAAAGGATTGACTAGCACTGATACTATCGATTGGCGAAGGCACTAGTGTATAGCTGGCTTCTACCCCACATCCTCGGTTATCATTAACAGTTACAAAATAGACGGCGGCAGCTAGCTCATTAATGGACTGAGTAGCCTCAGTCGTTGACCACAAATAGGAATAAGGTGCCTCACCTCCCGAAATTTGGGCAGACAAGCCCCCATCAAAATCAGGACCTTCGCAGGGTGGAGATTGCAAAAGGTCAATTGAAACGTTCAAGGGATTATAAGATTGAAAATAGCGCGTCCAGGTACAACCGTTGGCTGATTGTATAACTAATGTGAAGCTTCGATCATTGGGTACCCCAAATGGGCCATCGGGTATCGGTCCAAATTCTTCATTGTCTATGGCAAAAGTAAAAGGGGCTAGTCCTCCTTCAATGGCACCAATCGAAAGGCTACTGTTTTCACCTTCACAACCGCCATCTACATATTCCAATTCAACGGATTGAATCGTATCAGCAATAATCACATCAAAACTGGCACTGGCTTCACAGCCATATTGGTCTACTAAGGCCAGGTCATAGGTACCCGCTCGACCATTTTCATTGGCGGGCAGACGTGGATAGGCACTTTGCGATTGAAAACCAAGCGGTCCAGACCAATTATAGCTTTGTGCCCCCAGTACATTGGGATCAAATTGAATAGAGTCTCCAAAGCATACAGGGCTATTACTGAACAGCAATAAACCAAAATCCAGATAGGATCGTACATTGACGAAAACGAAGGCAGTGCTTTGACAATCATCGGCTCCTGTGATATTTACGGTAAAGGAGGCTTCACCATACAATTCAGTAATTTCTGGATTGGGGCAGTCCGTACAACTTAATGTCCCATCCGTGGCCGTCCACTGGAGAGCTGTAGCCAGCGGAGCATCGATAAAGAGGCTAAAAGTATCTCCAGCGCAGACGGTCGTGTCTTGACTAATCCGTTCATAGCCGCCTACTTGCACACCACCGGATACAAAGACCAGGTCTTCAATATTCTGTCCACCACGCTGGATGCGCAGTGGGTAAACAGACTCCGATAGATCGATAGCTGCCAGTCCACAATCACTTAGTAAGGTGAAATACATGGAAAAGAGGGTATCACCCTCCTGGGGATTTTCCATATAATCGATTTCCCAATTGAAGGCCAATTCCGAAGCGGTGGGGTAGGAAAAATTCTCTGGGATCATGGGAAAGTCAGGCGAAAAGGCAATCGAATCCAATTGCAGCTGGGTTTCTTCCCAGCCTAAACCGAGTTGTACCAACTCCATATTAAGAATGTTAAACCTGTCTCTTATACACATCTGACGCTGCCGACGAAGAGGATAGTGT
>CAJXUM010000717.1 GCA_913060855.1 uncultured Lewinella sp.
AGATCTCCACTATCCTCTTCGTCGGCAGCGTCAGATGTGTATAAGAGACAGGGTAAAGGAAATGGTTCAGCTACTCGATGGACGGATAGAAGTAAATAGTGAAGTGGGCAGAGGATCTAGTTTTACGGTTTATTTACCTATTCGCCAACATGCGGTAGTGGAAGCCAAAGACTTTAAGGTCTCTTCCTCTCCACTGTCCGGATTAGGGCCGGAGCTAGCCGAAGTACTTGTTGGAGCACCTGCTAATGAGCAAAAACCATTGATTTTGGTGATTGAGGATAATGCAGATGTAGCAGCCTACATTCTATCCTGTCTAGCGCCTGAGTATAATTTACAAACTGCTCCAAATGGGAAAGCGGGCTTGGAAAAAGCGCTGGAAATCATCCCCGATGTTATTCTTTGTGATATAATGATGCCCGAAATGGATGGTTTTGAAGTTTGTCGACAATTAAAACTAGCTAGACCAACCAGTCATATTCCAATTATTTTATTGACAGCCAAGGCCACACAAGAAGATAAAATTACGGGACTGTCATATGGAGCGGACGCTTATCTTACGAAACCTTTCAACAAGGAAGAATTACTCGTACGGCTAAGCAATCTTTATCGATTGAGTCAACGGTTGAAGGAGGGGCTAACTAATCCGGACCTAGAAGTTGATGCAACTAACATCTTTCAAAAGCAAGAAGCCAGCTTTCTAAAGGAACTTGACCAGATCATCGAAAATAACCTAGCCAATGAGGATTTCAATACGCTTCATCTTTGTCGGGCTGTTGCGATGAGTCGCACCCAACTACACCGGAAACTAAAAGCATTGACCGGCCAAGCTACTGCAAATTATATACGTTCGATCCGCCTACAAAAAGCTAAAACTTTATTGCGGGAAACTGATCTTCCCATAGGTGAGATTGCCTCGCGGGTAGGGTTTAAGGATTTTTCACATTTTAGCAAGACTTTTTTTAGTGCCTTTGGGGTACAGCCTTCCGTGTTCCGGCAACAATAAGACCAAACAATAAGTGACCTCTCTCCCTTTTCTTCGATTTCCTGATTTTCGGCAACAATAACTGACTGATATTTTGACGGGCTATTTAATTTTCTGATTATCAGATGTTAGTGATTGTTTATTGTATTTTGAATGGAACATATATACCCAGGCTGTTATCTAACTTAGCTACAAATGTTCCAATTTTTGGTAGAATTATTATAACACTAAATATTCATTTCCCTGCACCTTTGAAGCATTCGAAAAATTTAAAATACAACATCATGAAAGTTATCAAATGTGCAGACGTAGGATTTGATTGCCCTGGAGTTATTAAAGCAGAAACCGAACAAGAAGCCTTGGCCATGGCTGCCCAACATGCCAAAGAAGCGCATGGCGTTGAGGAGGTTTCAGCGGAGATTGTGACGAAGATTAAATCGGTCATGACGGAGGAGTGATTTCAAAAATGTATTGCCCATTCCCATTACAGGGGTGAGCCGTTTTCAAAAAAATGAAACCTCCTTTTTAGTAATTTAACGGAAACATGAGTCATCTCTTATTTTCGAGTTGACACCGATTTACCTGCTTATCAATAGTGCAGCACTGCTTTTGTTGCGAGTTAGCCAACCCGTAAAACCGCAACAACTTGATTATCAGCTTGCCACTAGGAATTAGAACATCGGTCTCGTTTTTGTGAAAAAAATCGAGATGACTCATGTTTTTTCTCCGTCTCTTTAAAGTCAATTCAAATGAGATTTTTTCTATTTAGCCTCTTGTTAACCCTAATAAGCATGCCCACTACAAACGGTCAAGGCTTGGCGACCCTTAAAGCAAGCGCTCAATCTACTGGTACAGATGGTCGTACCTTAACTACGGCGAGAAACCATCATTTTATCGTAGATGCGCCCCCTCCGCTCGGAGGCCCGAATGAAGCCATAAATCCTATCGAAATGCTCATGTCTTCACTAGCGACTTGCGGAGTGCTGGTCTCTGAGAAGGTAGCAGCAGAACTCGACATACCGCTAACGCTAGCCAAAGCTAGTGCAGAAGGAGATTTGGACCCCAGAGGGGTAAAAGGCGAAGCCATTAATCCAAGGATACAGGTATTCCGTGTGCAACTGGAATTGACCGGGGTTACTGAAGCGCAAGGCAAGCAATTGGCAGAAGCCGTAAAAACACGCTGCCCAATTTATACCACCCTGGAAAGGGCCGCACCGATCGAAATGAAGCTGGTATGCAAGGAGTAGGTCCAAATGATAAAAGTTAAATAAGCAGACAACAGAAGAGGCCAGAAGCCACCTAGCTTGACGCTAGGCAGGGATGAGAGAGGAGAGATTGGCTAGATTCAAGACAGAAACCGAAC
This sequence comes from uncultured Lewinella sp., assembly GCA_913060855.1. Taxonomy (GTDB): domain Bacteria; phylum Bacteroidota; class Bacteroidia; order Chitinophagales; family Saprospiraceae; genus DT-111. Next base: position 2,346 of record CAJXUM010000717.1, read on the forward strand.
TCAGCAATCCCTCTTCTCGCTTCTGTCCGCTAAATGTCGAGTAGGATGAGAATGAACTAATACTGCGATGAAGAGACTGATGATCAAGTAAATGGAACGAGACTGTTAGCACTAAAACCACAGAGATTGCTGATTTGCAGATGTATTCAAGATAGATTAAACACCGAACCGTTTTATTTCTAATACCCCTTTAATAACCCCAAAATTTAAGCAAATGAAAACCCTGATCCCATTTCTCCTAGTGGCATTTCTATGCCCCTTAATGACTATTCACGCCCAAGACAATTCGACTTATATCGGCGTCTGGCGGGCCGGTAAAAAGACACAGAAGTTATATCACGTCACTGACAGTTTATTTGAATTAGAAAAAAAGGCTAAGGCACAAGGCTATTCTCAACTTTCCGATCTGGAATTACCCACCACCGAATCCCCGTATAAGGAATCCAACTGGTCCGTCTGGGAAAAACCTAGTAATACAACTTCGGTTTGGACGGCGGGGGCCTGGGCCAATGTTATCAAAGGCTTCAACAACTTCAAGAAAAAAATGCATGAATTCGGCCGCCAAGGGCTGGAATTGATTGATTTAGAGGTGATACGGTAGCTCGTTTACTTTTGAATAATTAGCTCCAATCAATAAAACTGATTATCTTATCCTAGGATTTTCAAACCTCAAAAAATACAGCAAAATGAAACAACAAATGAATGATCAAGGGCTCGAAGCCAAACAGCAGACGGCTATTTTCGTGCTTACACAGGTAAGCGCAAAATGGAAAAAGTTATTTTATATCCTTCCGCTACTCTTATTTTTAACGCAAGCCAATGCCCAAAAAGGGTATATCGGGGTATGGCAACCCGGTTCAGGAGGGATGTATTGGCATACTGGTTTGAGTTTTAGTGCTTTCAATAGTAAAGTAAGTTCCTACTATAAAAAGGGTTTTTACTTAACAGACATCGAAGTTAGTAATGGAAAATATACTGGGATTTGGAGAAAGAAAACAGGAGGCATGTATTGGCATACCAATATGAGCTATAATGCTTTCAATGCCAAGGTTAATTCCTACTTCAAAAATGGCTATTATCTAGTAGATGTAGAAATAGTGAATGGCAAATATACCGGAATCTGGCACAAAGGCAGTGGAGGGATGTATTGGTATACGGGCTTGAGTTATTCCGCTTTTAATGCCAAAGTAAATTCCTTCTTTAAAAAAGGATATTATTTGTCCGATGTTGAAATTGTTGGTGGAAAATACACGGGCATTTGGAGAAAAGGGAACGGCGGCATGTACTGGTATACAGGACTAAGTTACAGAGATTTTAGTGCTAAAATGGGATCCTTTATCAAGAAAGGATATCGCTTGATTGATATTGAATTGTACAATGGCAAATATACCGGGGTTTGGACCAAAGGTACTGGGGCACAATATTGGTACACCGGACTATGCTTCCAAGATTTCAAAACAACAGTAGGAGCCCATTTTAAACAGAAAATGTATCTCACCGATATTGAGTTTCATTCCAGCCCCAAAGGACTTTATAAGCTTCCCTTTGATAACGTAAAAGGATGGAAGTTAACAAATGGGAACTGGGATGATAAAATCCCTGGACATGGTGGCAAGAAGACCGGCTTGCAAGCCTATAGTTTTGATTTTGTCTTTGATTCCAACAATGATGGGAAAGGAGAGGAGAATCAGAATATAAGGGCTGCGAGAGCAGGCGTTGTCCACTTAGTAGTAGAAAATGAAACAGAAAATAGCAAAGGCAAGAACTTTTGCAAACACGGGGTAGGAAACTATGTAGTCATAAAGCATGATGATGGCACCTACGGTACTTACTGGCATCTCAAGTACAATAGCGTGGTGGTTAACAAAGGAAAAAGGGTCAGGCAAGGCGCACTACTTGCCAAAGGTGGAAACACTGGGAATTCCTCTACCGCCCACCTCCATTTTGATGTAAGGACCGGTTGGAACGACAAATACAACAAGTGCAACCTCAGTGGTACAGAATTGCCTAATGTCAGAATTACATTCCAGGACAATAATCACAAATACTGGATTCCTAGAGTGGGAGATAAACTGCTGTCTCTTATACACATCTGACGCTGCCGACGAAGAGGATAGTGTA
>CAJXUM010000718.1 GCA_913060855.1 uncultured Lewinella sp.
GAGATCAGCCTCGGTCTCGTGGGCTCGGAGATGTGTATAAGAGACAGATGGTATTCTCAAGTAAACCCGTTTCACCTAATTCTTTCATGATTCCGCCGACCTTCTCATCGGTTATCTGAATCGCGTCGAGGTGATTCGCATACTCTTCAACAATGGCAGGGTGGTTGGGCAAATAGGGTGGGAGTTCAATCTTTGTTCTGTCAACCGGAGACTGGACTCTTTCTTTGAACGTGGATGAAAATATCTCCTTCCCCCCGGATAGTTGAATTTGTCCAAAGAAGGGTGTTTGGGTTTTTAATTCAGCCATAGCTAGCCTTTGCCCACTTTTCCCATACAAGGGATGCGCTCTATAATCCTGCTCGTATAAATCTCTTCGGTCATAATGGAAGTTGTAATCGTCTTTTCCATTATTAAAAGTAAAATATCCCGCCTTTTTGAAAACCTCAGGGATCGTTTTTATAGCATTGGGTAGATAGATAGCAGATTCTTCAGTGCGAGAGCTATGGTGATTATGCAAACCCAGGGTGGTGGACATCATGCCTGTAATAATACTGGAACGGCTAGGGGAACAAACTGGGGCGGGCATAATGGCTTGGGTATATAATACACCCTTTTCCGCCAGCTTATCAATGTTTGGGGTGGAGATAATGGAAGTCCCATAACAGCTTAACAACGGTGCGGTGTCTTCGAGGACAATCCAGAGAATATTAGGGGGCAAGTCTGGTTCTGACTCATTTTGGCAGGCAGGCAATATGAAAATGGCCATGCAGCCTAAAAAGGCTGTAAGCAGGTTAAATGATGAATGTATTTTCTTCGAGGCTACTGCGGATTTTTCTATTCGTTCCATAAGTAAGTTGAATTAAGTTGAGGTGCAAAGTTGTTTAAAAATACCTTTTATATGGAGTAGGGCTTTGATTTCGATCGATTTAAATTTAACTCATACCTGTATTAGACTGAGTAATGATGAGCAAAGACAAGACTAGGGCAAACGCATCAAAGCTATTTTCCAAATTTGTGAAGCGGCGAAGTAGTGAAGTGGTGGCATTTTGACGGAGAACTAGCACGATTTTATATTTTGCATTTCGAATTGCTTTCTATATCGGCTAAGAACTCACAATTTCGCAACTTCACCACTTCAATATTGCGGGGTAGCATTTTGATGCGTTTGCCCTAAGACAAGACCGGAACTGCGCCTTTTTCAAAGAAAAAAGTCTATCTTTCTGCAAGCAGGATAGCAATTTATCCTTCAATAAAATAGACGAAAATGAGTGATCAAAGAGAATTTGATGTCATTGTATGGGGCGCCACTGGATTTACCGGAAGACTAGTAGCTGAGTATATATATAAGCAATATGGTAGTCAGGACATTGTCCGATGGGCGATGGCTGGCCGCAATTTAGCCAAGTTGGAGAAGATTCGAGCAGAAGTAGCGGATGATACCATTCCTTTGCTCACCGCAGATAGTCAAGATGAGGATAGCTTGGCGGCGATGGTACAACGAAGCAAGGTAATCGCCACGACCGTCGGCCCCTATGGGAAGTATGGCGCCAAATTGGTAGCTGCCTGTGTAGCCCATCAAACTCACTATTGTGATTTGGCAGGAGAGGTGCTTTGGATGCGCCAAATGATTGATCAGCACCATGAAGCGGCACAAGCTAATGGGACTAAGATCGTACACACCTGTGGTTTTGATTCGATACCATCCGATATGGGCGTTTTCTATATGCAAAAACAGGCTATGGAGCGGACGGGACAAGCTGCTAAGCGGATTAAAATGCGCGTTCGGGCCTTTAAGGGGGAGATTAGTGGTGGGACTTACGCTTCGCTAAATGATACCCTGGAAAAAGCACAAGCAGACAAGAAATTGTATGGTGTTTTGATAAATCCCTATAGCCTCAACCCAATAGGCCAGCAAGAGGGGCCAGATAAACCAGATCTGCAAAGTGTGATCTACGATAAAACAGCCCAAAGCTGGATCTATCCGTTTATCATGGCGAGTATCAATACCAAAGTGGTGCGTCGCAGTAATGCACTAGCTGGTTTTCCATACGGTAAAGATTTTCGATATGATGAAGCCGTGATGAGTGGGGATGGGGTAGGGGGCCGTCTAAAAGCCTATGGTAATGCCGCCGCCTTAGGCGTCCTGATGTTGGCCAAACCTGGCTCCCTAATGAAGGGCTTGGTGGACCGGGTGCTCCCCGAACCTGGCGAAGGCCCGGATGCAGCCAAACGAGAGGCCGGGTTCTACAATCTACGCTTCTTCATCACCTTGCACGATGACTCTACGGCCGTTGGCAAAGTGACAGGAGACCGAGACCCTGGCTATGGTTCTACCTGTAAGATCTTGGCTGAATCGGCCATTTGCCTGGCGATGGACCAGACACCGGAAGTGGCTGGAGTGCTCACTCCTGCCGTGGCTATTGGCGATCCTTTGTTGACTCGCCTGGAGGCAAATGCTGGACTTACCTTTTCTTATGAGGAGAATGATTAGTTTTTGCCTGTAAACATCATAGCGCTAAACGCAAAAGTGAGTCATGCTAGTTCGACCTATTTACTTTGGGAAATCTTCCTGTAGTTTAATCTTCTCAATTTGTCGAATATGTCGATCAGTATGAGCAATCCCAGTTAAAAGAAGCTGATGTAAGTCCCTTACCTGGCCTATCTTTATTTGGTTTAGGCTTAAACCTTCTACTGGTACTCTAAAGGTGAATTGCTTTCTAAGGTCGATATTGGTCTCTTCAACAAACTTCTTAAGACCTCCTCTCGCTCGAAGAAACGCATTTACTCCCATTTCCTTAGTCGGGAATCTTCCAAGTGGTTCCAAAAACCATTGAGCTTTCCCTTTAGTTGTATCTACCGCATAACGGGTGAAAAATCCATCTTGACCTGAAGTTATTGCCCTGAATTTTTCGTATTGCGGCGCTTTAGAAGTCACTGATATTTCTCTGAAGTGGAGCTGGTTCTGCATCTCCAAGTGTTCAATAATTTCTCCAATAGACCAATGACTACTGTCGGCCCTGAAACCCCACTGTTCTTCCGTTAATCCTCCCACCTCATCTAACAATTCGTTAGTAGTCCTGTCCAATTCTGAAATAATAAATTGTTGGTCTGCGGCGGTCCACCACCTCGGCTCTTTTTCCACCTTTGCCGTACTATCAGTAGAAAAATTGCAGGCAAAAGTTAAAAACAATAGGAAAGAAAAATAAATCGGCTTCATGATAGTTTGCCGTTTAAATGATTAAGAAAAAGGAGATACAGTTTTTATTCAATTTAAGGTTTTACTTATACCAATACCGCTTCAACGTCTTTATCTGTTAGTAATGGACAAATAATAAGTTCCGCATTTTGAAATAGAGATTTTGGTGATAGACGAGGCATTTTTTGAAGGCATAGCACCGCTACGGCTGAAAAAAATAACGAAGTATAGCGCCGAAAGATCATCAGCAAAATCGAGAAACTATTGTTTGATCATTACTTAATACTATTCTACATCTTGGTTTTCCGGACGCAAACCACGTACTGTTTGACCAGCTTGCCACATTTCACTATTGTGTAATTCGTCCAGTTCTACCTGCAATTTCGCACGGTAATCTGCCTGACTGTTAGAGTCGATGGAGCGCTGAGCTTCGTTTCCAGTAGCTACGCTTTCATACAAATCTTCAAAAACAGGAGTAACCGCATCACGGAATTTATCTTTCCAGTCTAGTGCACCTCTTTGAGCAGTAGTAGAGCAGTTGGCATACATCCAATCCATTCCGTTTTCTGCTACTAATGGCATCAAACTTTGCGTCAATTCTTCTACTGTTTCATTAAAAGCTTCACTAGGTGTATGGCCTTTTTTGCGAAGTACATTGTATTGTGCCTCAAAGATACCTTGGATGGCACCCATCAAAGTACCTCGTTCACCAGTAAGATCACTATACACTTCACGCTTGAAGGTTGTTTCAAACAAATACCCTGATCCTACACCAATACCTAATGCTACTACACGATCGAAAGCGCGACCTGTAGCATCTTGGAAGATAGCATAACTTGAATTCAAGCCACGACCTGCCAAGAACATACGACGAAGACTCGTACCTGAACCTTTAGGGGCAACTAAAATTACATCTACATCTTCAGGAGGAACAATTCCTGTTCTTTCTTTATAGGTGATTCCAAAGCCATGAGAGAAATAGAGTGCTTTCCCTTTTGTCAAGTGTTTCTTGATCAGCGGCCAAAGAGCAATTTGAGCTGCATCTGAAAGCAAGTATTGGATAATCGTTGCTTTTTCGATAGCTTCTTCAATACTGAATAATGTTTCGCCAGGAACCCAGCCATCAGCGACTGCCTTGTCCCAAGATGCGGAAGGGGAGCGCTGGCCAACGATAACGTTGAAGCCGTTGTCCCGAAGGTTCAAAGATTGACCTGGTCCTTGCACACCTGTCTCTTATACACATCTCCGAGCCCACGAGACCGAGGCTGA
>CAJXUM010000719.1 GCA_913060855.1 uncultured Lewinella sp.
GAGATCAGCCTCGGTCTCGTGGGCTCGGAGATGTGTATAAGAGACAGGTTATGTACAGTATTTGCTGGTGCATTAATGGCACAGCGTGCTGTATCTGGCATGATCACCGATGACGCCGGTGAGCCACTTATCGGTGCCTCTATCCTCGTTAAGGGGACTACCTCGGGTACCGCAACAGACATCGACGGTAACTACACCCTCGATCTTCCCGCCGGAGCCGATATCTTAGTTGTTTCTTACACTGGTTTCGAAACCCAAGAAGTTCAAGTTGGAGCTCGATCAAAAGTTGACATTGTGTTAGCTTCTTCTGCCGAATTTTTGAATGAGGTAGTTGTAACGGGTTATTCTACAGAGCTAAAACGTGAAGTGACTTCAGCCATTACAAGTGTAAAGGCCGAAGAAATTGAAGGTTTACCTGTACAATCTTGGGACAGAGCTATTCAAGGTAAAGCCTCTGGTGTACAAATTACGCAAGGTAGTGGTGCACCAGGTGGTGCAGTATCTATCCGAGTAAGAGGTACAGGTTCTATTTCTGCAGGAAACAATCCATTGATCATTATTGATGGTGTTCAGGTAGGTTCTATCGGGCAAGGAGCACAAGGTTCGTCCAACCCATTGAACTCTATCAATCCGAATGACATTGAGTCTATTGAAATTTTGAAAGATGCTGCCTCTGCTGCTATCTATGGTGCCCAAGGTGCCAATGGTATCATTGTGGTTACCACTAAAAGTGGAAATCGTAAAGGAAAAGCAAAATTCAATGTTTCTTACCAGGAAGGTGTAGTTCAGCCAATGAACTTGTACGATATGATGAACAGTCAGCAATATGTGGACATCCGAACGGCTGCCTATGTAAACGCTGGCTTGGGTGCTGAAGCTGCGCAAAACCTATATGGAAGCGCTACTGACCCTAACCTTGTAGAGGAAAACTGGCAAGATGTACTATGGCGTGATGCAACATTGAGAACATTAGACTTCTCTGCATCTGGCGGTAATACTACTTCTGATTATTATGCTGCCTTTTCATACAACAGACAAGAAGGTCAAATTATCACGAATGATTGGGAGCGTGTGACTGGTCGATTCAACTTGAATGCAGATCTTAGTGACAATCTATCTCTTAATCTTAAGACCTCAGTTGCTTTCATTCAAAATGAAGGTGGTCCTTGTGACGGTGGTAACTTTGTAAACTGTCCTTTTGGGCCTTCTTTCTGGTCTATGCCTATCTCTCCAGCCTTAGATGAGAACGGAGAATACAATGCTTACCCTTTGAATGGAGAAGGTCACAACTTTAACTTCAACGAATTGCAAAACGCGGAAAACGTTACTCGTTTGACCAATACTTTGCAAAACGTAAGTAGTATCGGGTTGAATTATCAGATTCTTCCTAATCTTTCTGCTCGAGTATCAGCAGGTATTGACTTTGTAAATACAAAAGATCTAAACTCTCGTCCTATCAGTATCCCTTTCTTTAGAGATGCTTGGGGTGGACAGGTTGCCAATACAGACCGAGTTTCTGTCAACTGGAATACTTTTGGAACTTTGACTTATGACTTCTCTTTAGGTGAAGGTCATGATTTTACTGCTTTAGGTGGTTTTGAGTACAAGCAAGAAGACTGGAATCGATTTGCTGCCACTGGTCGTGGTTTTGCAGATGCTTCTTTCTTGAATTTGAACTCTGCTGCTACTCCTTTTGGTGTAAATGGTACCTCTTCTACCAACAGAAGACAAGGAGGATTCTCTTCTCTTAAGTATGCTTACAATGACAAGTATATCCTAAACGGTACACTTCGTTATGATGGTTCTTCTCGTTTTGGTATTGACAACCGCTGGGGTCTATTTTACTCTGGATCTATTGGTTGGAGAATCGGAGCAGAGGATTTCCTAAGCAATGTAACTTGGTTAGAAGAATTGAAACTACGTGCTTCTTACGGTATTACAGGTAACTCTTCTATTGCTGACTTTGCTTCATTACCAGAATTTGGTACAAGAGGTCAATACCTTGGTGCACCTGGTTTGGCGCCTACAAAATTGGCCAACAACCTTTTGGGTTGGGAAACAGCTGAGCAGTTGGACGTAGGACTTGATTTTTCTTTGTTCAGCAATAGACTATATGGTACGATTGATTTTTGGCAAAAAAATAACACAGACTTGTTGTTGAATACACAAATTCCACAAGCTGCTGGTATTGCCAATTCTACTATTACTGAGAACGTAGGTGAAATTCAAAACCAAGGAATTGATTTTGAATTGAACGCTGTAATCATCAACACTAACGGTCTTCGTTTGTCAGTCGGTGGTACTTTCTCTCTACAACGTAATAAAGTAGTGGCCTTGAATGATGGCCAGGATACTATTTTTGCGGGTGGTTTTCCTAGCTTGATTGTTGGAGAGCAAATCTCTTTCTACAACTTATTGCCTTTCGCAGGTGTAAACCCAGCTAACGGCCGTATCATGGCATATGACCAAGGTGGTAATCCTACTTATTCGCCATCAGTAGAAGATGTAAGACAATATGACGGTCCTGTTCCTGATTACTTCGGTGGTTTCAGAACTGAGATTAGCTACAAAGGAGTTGCTTTGATGGGTTTCTTCCAATTCCAAGGTGGAAACCAAGTATTCAACCCAGATCTTTATGCATTAGCTGATGCTAGTGCTGGACCTAATAACCAGTTGGCAAGAGAAGCTGCCTACTGGAGAAATCCAGGTGATGTTACTAATGTACATATACCTGTGCAAGGTGGTGTTATTGAGGGTATCAATCAAGAAACTTTTGGTGTAACAGGTACAACTCGTCTACTTTCTGATGCTAGTTTTATGCGTTTGAAAGAGGTGAGATTATCTTATCAATTCCCATCTAATTTGCTAGAAAAGATTGGAGTTGGTGCGGTAACAATTTTCGGACAGGGATTAAACCTTGTGACTTGGACTGAATATGATGGAATCGATCCTGAAGTGGTGGGAACTCGATCTACACTTGGACAAGGGTCTACTTTTGTATTCCCATTGGGTCAGCAGTATTCTTTCGGTATCAATGTTTCTTTTTAATCCTGTTCACGTTTAATTTTAATACAATGAAGTTTAGAAATATATTTTTATTGGTCATCGCTCTCTTTGCAGGTTCAGCCTGTGAGGAAGCCTTAAACGTAAGTGACCCTGAGTCCTTATCACCAGATGACGTTTTAGTAACAGTAAGCGGATTTGAATCTGTTATACTTTCAGCCTACAACCGTATCCATCGCTTCAATTGGATGGGACAAAATGGAATTGTAGCACCAGAAATCTTAGCAGATAACTTAGATTTCAACAACCGTACCGGAAGGTATGAGCAAGAATATGTTAATGCCGTAAGAAGTCACATGACTCGCTGGCAAAGTTACCGTGGTATTAATGATTGCAATATTATTCTTAGCCGGATTGATGAGCTTAAGGATTTGACTGCAGATGAAATCACACTTCGAGACCAAGTTAAGGGTGAAGCACTTTTCCTAAGAGCACTTAATTACCATGACATGGCTAGAGTGTATGGTTATGAGCCTGGCCAAGAAGTAAATGGTTTTAATTTGACTGTGCCATTGCGACTAGCTGAAACAAAAGGTGTTTCTGATGCTTTGGATGTTAAAGCTAGAGCGACTAATACTGAAATGTATAGCTTGCTTAAAAGCGATTTGACACAAGCAATCTCTTTACTTCCAGCCAATAATGGTAGTGCCCCATACCGTGTAGGTAAAGCGGCTGCACAAGCACTTTTGGCTCGTGTATACCTTTATGAAGGTAGCTGGACTGAAGCGGCAGCGTCGGCTGAAGCGGCTATGAGCACTTCTGGTGTTAGCTTAGTATCCGACAAAGCTGCTTATTATGACTCATGGTTTGCTGTTCCTCACCCAGAATCAATCTACGAAGCTGAAATTCGTTCGACTGACTGGTCTACGGTAGATGGTGCCAACAATAGCTTGAGTACTTTGTCTAACAATACTAGTTCTAGTTCTCAGTTTATCCTAGTAGGTAGCCCTGAATTGATTGCTGCGCTTGATAGTGAAGTAGGAGATATCAGGGATACAATTTGGGATCGTTCTGCAGATGGCATTCCTGGTGGAACTGCAAAATGCCAGAAATGGCAAGGAGAGAAAGGAGATTTCTTGGAAAACATTCCGATTTTCAGAGCCTCTGAGATGATGTTAATTGCAGCAGAAGGTTATGCTAAAGGAGGAAACACGGCTCAAGCACAAACGACAATCAATGCGTTTAGAGCAAGCCGCGGTCTTCCTGCAACAGATGCTAGTGGTGCTGACCTAGAAGCTTTGATTATGAAGGAAAGAAGAGTGGAGTTTGCATTGGAAGGCCATCGTTGGTTTGACCTGAAGCGTAATGGTATGGATATTCCTAAATCGGCTTCAGCTAATGTTCCTAATATTAGCTCTGTCTCTTATACACATCTGACGCTGCCGACGAAGAGGATAGTG
>CAJXUM010000720.1 GCA_913060855.1 uncultured Lewinella sp.
GATCAGCCTCGGTCTCGTGGGCTCGGAGATGTGTATAAGAGACAGGGTCAGCAGTCCACTAGCCAAGGGCACACGAACAATGACACCTATGTTTTTCTCTTGTGCCAGTTTGAAGAACAGATCAGCGGGGCGTTGTCGGAAAAGATTAAAAATGATCTGCACACTGGCTACATTCGGGTATTCTATCGCTTTAATCGCTTCTTCTACTTTTTCAACACTTACGCCCAGCTGTTGAATTTTGCCTTCCTCTTTTAAGCGATCAAACAATTCAAATATTTCGGGGCGATAGTATACTTGCGTAGGCGGACAATGCAATTGAATAAGATCTATCGTTTCTAGCCCCATGTTTTTGAGGCTACTTTCTACAAAAGTTCGTAGTGCAGCAGGGGTATAGGCTTCGGCGGTATGTGGGTTGAGTTGGCGGCCACATTTTGTGGCTACATAGATTCGCTCTTTTCGTTCCTTAATCACTTTCCCCACGGCCTTTTCACTTTCTCCCGATTCGTATACATCGGCCGTATCTATAAAATTGACGCCATTATCAATAGCGGTGTGTAATATTTTTGAAGCACTTTGGTGGTCAAATCCACTCCCCCACTTGCCACCCACTTGCCATGTCCCCAAAGATATTGCGGCTATTTCGAAGCCCGTTTTTCCCAGTGTTCTATATTCCATAATTCTTGTATTCAATAAGGTTTGCTAGTCGGCACTTATCCATTCAATATCAAATCCGGCATCTTCTACGGCTTCTATTATCGCCGCCGATTCTATAGCCTCCCCTTTGACATTCAGGAACTTATTAGGATCATCGGTATTCACTTTCCATGACTCAATGCCTTCTACATCATTGATAAAACCGCTGACGGCTTTCACACAATTTTGGCAATTTATATTGGTTTTAAACTTTAAGTCTTTCATATTTTCATTATGGTTCTCTGACAATTTTGTGCTTTTGAGTCAGCGCCTTAGGTGACCACAAAAATTGTCAGAGAAGGTTTATTATTTGCTTTCTTTTCAAAACAATCCCAATCAGATAAAGTTGGATGGCTAATAGCTCCCCAGTTTTTTGAAATAAGCGATAACGATATTTCTGATATCATTCTTGACCTGACTGCCTTCCCATTCAAGTTCTTCTTCTTTTTCAAATGAGAAGTCTCCCAATAGCTCCAGGTTTTGCTCTCGTCCTTTGGCTAGGAATTCGGGCAGAACAATTGTATATGACTTATTAGGCACTAAAACTTCTCCATTGATGACATAAGTATTGTTGCTGCGCTCAGCCTGAATGAGCTGTAAGTAGCCCCCATCACCTCGATTGGTTTCTAGTCCGGTATCAAGCAGCGTCTTAAGACTGCTTCCTGGCAACTGCATTTTCACAATCGCCCCACCGAAGGGATAGGTTCGCAAGACATCATATTCGGTCACTATATTCGCTAGGTCATCATCCAAGCGCATAGAGCCACTATTGAGCATATAGACATCGGCATTGGGAATAGCTGCAGCCATCGCTTCACAAGTCAATTTTCCATAGTTAGTAGGCCCTGTACGGATCAGGTACTCTTTACAAACGAGAGGCTCCTGTAGTTTGAGTACTTCCTGATTGGGATCAAATCCCATCTGTGACATCAGCGTATTGACTTTTCCTTGCCAGCGATCCACGACTACCTTCGTCGCCTTCTCGTCTGGAATGCTATTATCAATTTTCTTTAGACTGGAGCGAATATTGAGCATGCCGGAGGGCGGATTAAACGTCAATCGGTGCACATAGACGGTCTTCGCATTGGCATCTGCTTTGGTAATTACCGTGTTTTCTATGTAATTATTCATATTGGCGTGATCATGTCCACCTATAAACAGTGATATACCAGGCACCGCTGCGGCTAGTTTTTTATCTTCTTCTATATTTAAATGTGTGATTCCAATGCATATATCTACTTGTGATTTGACTTCCTCATAAGCCTTTCGAAAACTTTCTTCTACATCGGTATAGACCAGGTAATCTTGTTGAGCAAAAGGCAAAACCACCCCAATAAAAGCCACTTTCATAGCTTGTCCTTTTGCATTCTTAATTTCTCGAATGATATAGGAAGGAATGGGGCGATCCTCATTAGCGATTCGCTGTGTAAATGCCTGCTGCCCACCATCCTTTAGCCGAAAAGCATTGCAAGTCATGTATTCGAACTGACTTTGATTGATCCGTTTCTGTAACAGGTCAGGATCGCTAATATCAAATTCATGATTACCAAAAGTGGCGTAATCCAAGCCCATTGCATTGAGCACTTCGACCATTTGCTGACCTGCGATACGTTCCCCTTCATCATTTTTGATTGTCCCAATAAAGGAGGGGCTCAAAAAATCGCCGGCCATCACTGCGATGGTGTTAGGATTTTCGGCCAAGAGTTGCTTCTTGACAGTAGCTACCCTAGCGAGTCCGCCGGCTTTGCCGCCCTCTAAAGGCGCGATCTCATACACATCATTCATTTGAAGAATAATGAAGTCGATATTTTGTGCACTGGTATCAGTGAGGGTACGAGTGGTTTGGCAGGAGCTTAGTATACATAGGAAGGACAGAAATAATAACAATTGCCGCATTGTATTTTTTTGCCCGTAAAATAAGGAATTATATCTGGAATGAAAGTAGGAAAGATGATGAACGGTGAGATATCAAGGTCTGTTAAAATTGGGAATGAAGCTTTGTTAAACTTCAGAAGTTTCCCTGGTCACAGCCCAAGAAAACTTCTGAAGTCTTAGTCATTTTTGATGCAGTGCTTAATAATTAAGCTCAAAAAAGTCTTTATATCCTTTCAGTGTTTTGGCTCTCAATACCTGGCGATAATTGCCCTGGCTAATCGGCAAAATATCGTAATCTACCACATTGGGATCGAGGAAATCACCGAGGTTCTTTTGCACGCCATCGAAATAACGCATCGCTACTCCTTTGTCCTTAAAGCGGCGCATAACGAGCACCGGCGTTTCATTTTTAGCCCCTAAATAAATATTGGTGATTCGGATACGGTCCAACTTGTGGTATTTTTGATTGTAGTCTGCAATCACGATCTTATTATCGTTGAGTTTTACATTCTGATTGAATACCACAATCACGTAGTGTAGGTCTTTTTCATTGTATTTAAACCCACCCGAAGCAGCTTTACCTTGTCCTGGCAATTGGGCAGTTGCGCCACCCAAAAAGCGCAGAATTTCTTTGGCTCTTTTTTGTTCTTCGGTATTGGGATAAGAAGCGATGACCTTTTTTAAATCTCCGATATAAGCATCCTTCCCTTTTGTATTACCGATACACATAGCCATCAGTAATGCATATTTAGGCTTGAGGGTATGTTTACCCAATAACTTAATAGCAGCTTGTTGTGAACGTTGATAAGCATCAGCGTATTTACCTTCTGTAAACAGGCCATAAATCTGATCGTACTGCATGTTTAAGCGTCGCTCCTCATCCAAAAACTCTTTGGCAAAGTTGGGATCCTGCAAGAGTTTAGCATAATTGGTGGTAGGATACTTCTGGACAATTTTATCAAAATATTCCTGGGCCTTCGTTGCGTTGCTAAGGTCCTTATAGGCAATATGAAGTAGGTACCAAGAATCCAATTCATAATTACTACTAGGGTATTTTTGGTTGAGTTCTTCCAACACCTCAGTTGTCTTATCATTGCGCTCTAGTCGTTCTCTAAACAATGAACCGAGATTGTACATCGCCTCTCTGATCTTAAGGTGAGCCGTCTCGATTTCATTTTTAGTTTTAGGAACGCCCTGTAACAACTTATCCAAATCACCATCCTCCAGCGTTGGTATATCATTTTCTTCTTCTTCCGCAATGTCTTCGGCAAAACTACCCGTCGAATTCCGATTGGATCTACGCCAATCATCTTCTAAAGATCGAGTTCCCCACGTCCTGAAAAATTCTTTTTCTCCCCGGCGTACGGATTTGTCATTATAGGCAAAGAAAGAACTTGACTTGAGGCCACGGCCAGCTACGGGCCGATTACCTATCGCCGGTTTATTGGCAGCACTATTCGCCTTAGCTAGGGCAGCTTGCCGCTTTTGATCATCTTGTTCTTTCTTAATACTTAAAGCTAATTCTTGTTTTTCCTTGTCACTTAATTGACTAATAGCCAACAAGCTATCCTGCAGCTCTATGGTTTCCAGGTATTTAGCAATATCTGTCAGGTTATTACTATAGGTTTGAATACTAGCGTGGCGTTCGTCGGTAGGCGGCATAACCTGCAAAGTACTATCGTAGTAAGATTTGGCCTTCACGAAGTTTTCTTCTTCGAAGAACAAACCAGCCAAGGTCAGATAGGATTCTGCTTTTTGGGCCTGATTTTGTCGACTACTATTCAAAGAAAGGGTCAAAAACCGAATGGCTTCTGGCTTATCTCCTTCTTTGAGGGCAATCTGTCCAAGGGCTGTCTCTTATACACATCTCCGAGCCCACGAGACCGAGGCTGAT
>CAJXUM010000721.1 GCA_913060855.1 uncultured Lewinella sp.
GATCTACACTATCCTCTTCGTCGGCAGCGTCAGATGTGTATAAGAGACAGTGTTTTTAGTGATCATACTGCAAATATGCAGCATGGATAGGGTAGGAGAGGCCTTTTGAGGCGTCCAAGATGTCCAATTTTATAATTGTACACAAGTTTGTACAAGCGCTTCATAAGTAAACTCCCTTTTATATGACCAAAATCAATCTGACCTTTGCTAAAGATCAGATGGCCTTAATGGATTTTTGCGGAACTTGGATCTATCCAGCACGCTGGGGAAGACTTCTAACATCTTTAAAACATCCAACAATGAGCAAACCATTATTGCTATCCTTCCTGTTAATTTCTCTTTTGTGGTCTTGTCAAAACAAACCGGCTGAAGTGGTGACACCCGAACCCCTTCCCCAACGCCCCTACCAAATACCAACGGAGCTTCAGGAAATTGGGACATTCGCTGAGGTGACTTTTACCGATACCACTGCATTAAAGCAGGCTTTTACGTTTAAGGCGATTGACCAGCAAGGCAAGATTAGCATCATCCACTTTGAGCAGGCTGCTAAATTGTACAAAAAACGCCTAAGTTCAGATCCACCCACGCAATGGCCGATCTTTGAAATCAAAGACACAGAGAAGGCCGTTCTGGTAGTTAATGGGCGAGGGTTTGGTGGAATACTCTCGGCTAAAGTACTAGTTGACCGAAAGAACAAGTTGATACTAATGGCTGAGTTTGCTCAGGAGGCAGAATCGGAGGAATACGCTGCGGAGTTCACCGAAAAGAGTTTTGCCAGCCAGTTCACGGGAAAGAAAATAGCGGCTGACGGGAGTACATTTGGTTTGTCTCAGGCAGGGAAAAGCCTGATAACAGGTCAAAGTGAAATAGATGGTATTTCTGGTGCCTCGGTGACCAGTCGGGGTACAATTGATATGATGAATAGTGGGTTAAGTAGCTATCTACCCTATTTGTTTGGGGATGACTAGATGGGAAGTGTCCAACCAAGCTCTTACAACACCGCTCTCAATAAAGGTATTTTCCGAAGCCCATTCCCCATGCCAAAACGGACCAACAGTACAACAGGAGCGAATGCTATAAGAAGTTGTTTATGAATGATTTTTTGAAGCGAAATTTGGAGGGATAAGGTTCTGGGAACCGGTTTTTTCTTCAGCATAGCAGCGCTACGGTGGAGAAAAAAGCTGTTTTCAGGTTCTTGTTCTTGCGAATTGCAGCCAATCAATCATCCTTAAACAACTTCTAAATTTAAAGCTACTGCTCAATGGTAAATCTTTGATCAAAATAGAAACGCTAAGCAGTTTGATCACCTCAATGATTAGCACTACTTAAACGAAAATTGTATTTTTAGACTGGCCAGCACTGAAAGCCGCAACGAGCATATGCTCCAAACTAGAATAGACCAGCAATACAATGAAATCGAAAAAATACCAAAAAGCTAAAAAAAGAGTCAAAAAAAAGAAGGAATTCAGAGAACACTTGCAATCCTTTATTACCGTTAACCTCCTCATGCTGGGGATGGGTTGGATGTTTGGCTTCTTTTATGCTTGGCAAACGGTGATTTTCTTCTGGGGTATCGGTTTGGTTTTCCATTATATAGATGTCTACGGCATTCCTGGGCTTGGGACAGACGCGGATTGGGAGAAAAGGGAAATGGAAAAAGAATTGCGAAACATGGAAAGGGTAGGGACAGATGAAGAAGCTGTGCAAGAGGAACTCGAACCTGATGAATTTCTGGATTTGGATGCGCCTCCCCCAGTTAAAGAAAAAAAATATAATGAAGAAGATTTGGTGTAAGAACGCCCCTATCGGTCCCGCTTCCAATAGAGGTTGTTCATAAAATTAGAAAGGAAGATATCGTCACGCTAAACCTCACCGTACAAAACGTCAATTTCTGATCGTGTAAAGTTACTTTGTTGAACAGCTCATTTGTCACCTTAGACAAATTCTCGGGCCTGATGAACCTTGGGTAGAGTTTGGTAAGGGAATGGTTTAGGTGCTTTTAAACACATGCTTTAGAATTAGAAAATCCGGTTAACCCAGGCATGTGGTTCTTGATTTTGCTGTTGCCTCCTATAAGATAAAATAGAAAAACGCTTTCATATCAAATTCTCGCCCATCAACTATTTTCTTTAACAGGATAAACCTACTGCTGCTTTCTAAGTCAAAGGCTATAAACATCTTATTTTCTAAATTTTAAGCTGTCTGGGTAATACCATCAGTGAAATTGTGAACACAAAATGCCTAGGCTTATCACCTTTCACCTTATCTGAAAACAACAAAAAATGGGAAAGATATTTAGAATTTTTAATCTATGCATAGCGGTTGTTATATCCACAGTTGCTTTCGGACAATATACAAATCGGGCAGTTTTAAGTGGTAATTCAGGAGGAAGTCCGGATAAGGGGATAAGACTGGGGAAAACTAATATCGCAACCGATAGTGTCGGGCGATTTTCTCACACCATCAATCTGCATGCACCATCGTTTTTCAATTTTTCTTTAGGCGGAAAAAAAATTGAAATTTTTCTCAGTCCTGGCGATAGCCTTAGTGCCGATTTCAAATCGAAAGCCATCATTTTTAATGGAGGCGGGGCGCCAATAAACAACTTCTTACAAGAACATAAAGGCTTAGCGAAACGTAATTCCAGGTTCTTAGATACTTATAATAAACAGGTGTTTGGCTTGGAGTTTTCGGACTTTAAACAAAAGATGGATTCCTTAAAGACAACCGAAATAAGTTCATTTGATGAATTTATTGAAAAGCACCCTAAAACCTCCTCCACCTTCATCGATCGACTCAAAATAGATATTGATTATCGTTATCGTCGATATTACCTACTCTATCCCCTTAACTATCATAGACACCACGGGTATAAGGAAATTGCGAATGTAACTTTAGATTATCATGATCGCATCATGCAGGGATGTTCTGATAAACCTGAATTGCTTAGTTCGGCCAATTACATTCAATGCATGAATAAATATTTAGATATTCTATCTGTAGGCAAGTACAAGCTTCAGAACCTTCAACCCGCGCTAGGCAAAAGAATAAATGCCCGCTATGATGCAATTATTAACTTACAGGCAGATCAAAAAATACAGGATTATTTTATTGGTGAGCACTTCAACAACCATATCTGGATTTATCGGGTTGAAGCATTAGATTACAGTTATAGTAAGTATGAGAAAGATTGTAAGGATACGACTATAAAAAAAAGAATTCAAAACCTATACCAGATTGGTATTGATAGAAGAAAAGCAGCCCATGAAATAACGTTATACAGAAAAATTGGGGCTATCGAATTGAAAGCACATATCTTTTATCCTGAAAACTTTGATAAAAGCAACAAATATCCAGCTCATCTATTTTTTCATGGCGGCAGTTGGGCTTTCGGTATGCCCGAATGGAGTTATGACGCATGTAAAAAAGCAGCCTCCGAAGGCAGGGTCAGTATTGCCTTTGATTATAGATTAAGACATCTTCATAGCACTGGTATTCGAGCACCGGTAAGTGATGTGCTGACAGCCATAGCATGGGTAAGAGAAAATGCGACTAATTTTGGAATAGACCCTAGTAAAATATTGGCCGAAGGGTTTTCTTCCGGAGGACATTTAGCACTTACTGCTGCGATGATTAAAAATCCAAAAGAATTTGGTGTTGATTCGGAATTCAGTTCCAAACCCAATCTCCTTATTTTGGGTTCTACGCCCTATGATGTGACGTTTAGGGATGTATATGATATAGAATATGATCCAAAGCAAATTTCTCCTCTTGATCTAGTCGACGACCAACTTCCTCCAATGCTCATTTTCCACGGAGAAGAAGATACTCTTGTAAGCTTCAAGGAATTTCAAAAATTTATCGAAAAAATGAAAACTACAGATAATGAATTTGTTTATCGTTCATTCCAGAATGCTAACCATTTTTATAGTGGCGGTTCTAAAGAAGATCCACAAATAAGGGAAGGAATGAAAAAGAAATTTTTAGCAGAGCAAGGTTATGGAAATAAATAAAGCGGCTTGCTAACTTCATGATACCGAGGGAAAAACTATATCTATTGTCTAAATTCTGAGTATCAACAGCCATCATTGTGGAAGCGCAAGCGTTACTTACTAGTCACACGAAGTACGGACAGAAAGCATTGCCAAATCAGAACATAAAATATTCGTCCCAGTAGGCGCTCCGTTTTCTCCGCTGGATTTGTCGGTCAAACTTGGTCGAGGGTTTGGTGGATTGCTCTAGGCTAAAATGCGCCTACAACACCTCTCTCAATAAAGGTAATTTCCGAAGCATATTACCCAAGCCAAAACTGACCAAAAGTACGACAGGGGCGAATGCTATAAACTTAAAGGTGCTGCTCAATGGTAAATCTTTGATCAAAATAGAAACGCTAACCAAAATTAAAGCATGAATAATATCTGTCTCTTATACACATCTCCGAGCCCACGAGACCGAG
>CAJXUM010000722.1 GCA_913060855.1 uncultured Lewinella sp.
GATCAGCCTCGGTCTCGTGGGCTCGGAGATGTGTATAAGAGACAGAGGCTTCAGCCTATAAACCCTCCGTTTATATGCACCACCCACAACCCCAGCCCCCCAAATGGGCCAATCGCTTTCTACATTGGTTCCTGAAAAAATCATTATTGGAAGAAGTGGAGGGCGACCTCGAAGAAAAATTTTATGCCCAATTGGAAAAGTCGAGCCCAGCTCGTGCCAAATACAATTATTGGTACCAAGTCTTTCAATATTTCCGACCCTTTGCCCTCAAAAAAGACTGGTCCATTCACCTAATGTCATATGCTATGTTACAAAACTATTTAAGAGTGGCTTGGCGAAACCTACTCCGCTACAAAATGTATTCCTTCATAAAAATTGGAGGCTTTGCATTGGGAGTAGCCGCCTGCCTATTGATTGCCCTATTTATCAAAGATGAAGTGAGTTATGATCAACATTATAGTAATGTTGACCGCATTTACAGAATCCTCAATGAGGATAGCCATCCAGAAGCAAATGAGCAATGGACTGCCTTTCAAGCCCCGATCGCACAGGTACTGAAAAGTGATTTTCCAGAAATTGAACAGGCTGGTCGGATCATTCCTTATGATTGGTACAATGCAGGCAGTAATCAGTTTCGACGAGATGATCAAACCACCAATAATTATGAGGAAGGTTTTGCCTACGCGGATCAAGCCATTTTAGAAATACTAGAAATCCCAATGATCTATGGTGATCCGCAAGGCGCTCTAGGCCAACCCAACACCATAGTCCTTTCCCGTCGCAAAGCGGAGAAATATTTTCCCAATGAGGACCCTACAGGGCGAACTGTCATTTTAAATGAGGAGGAAGATCAGGCGTACACCATTGGCGGTGTGATGGAGAATTTTCCCAAGAATTCGCACTTACAACATGATTTCTTTCTGACCTTGGAGGGTGTAGAGTTTTGGCCAGGAGAACAGGCCAGCTGGTGTTGTAGTAATTATAATTCTTATATTTTAGTAAGACCAGATGCCCAAGTCAAGCAACTGGAAGAAAAACTACTCAGCCTTCGAGATAATTACATGGTTCCTTACTACAGAGACCAAGGAGATCAGGGCGTAGATCGAATCGCACAGTATCATCGTTTCCATTTACAGCCGATCGAAGATATACACCTGAAATCGAATGGAATTTACGATATCTATGCACATAGTGATATTCGTTTTGTCTGGCTGTTTGGTATCATTGCCATTTTTATTTTATTACTGGCCGCGATCAATTTCATCAACTTATCCACGGCTAAATCTGCCAACCGGGCCAAGGAAGTGGGCCTCAGAAAAGTAGTAGGTTCTTACCGCTCGGATCTCATCCGCCAATTCCTAACAGAATCAGTTCTCTTCAGCCTTATTTCCTTTTCCTTAGGCGTGCTTCTAGCCTTCGGCATACTACCTTTTTTCAATACCATGGCTGGAAAAACGCTGTCAATTCCTTGGACAGAATGGTGGCTATTACCCAGCTTGTTGGCCAGCATGCTACTGATTGGCTTCGTGGCGGGGCTTTATCCCTCCTTTTACCTATCGGGCTTCAAACCCATAGATGTACTGAAGGGAAGTCTTAGCAGAGGGAGCAAGGCCAGTGGATTGCAAAGTTCATTGGTAGTTTTTCAATTCACGATTTCGGTGATCCTAATCATTGGTGCATTTACGGTTTCGCGGCAAATGGATTTCATTCTCAATAAAAAATTGGGTTATGACAAAGAGCAGGTGGTCATTTTTCATGGTACCAATACCTTAGGAGAAAAGCTACCCGCTTTCAAGGATGAGTTGCTCAATCTGGCCGAAGTTAAAGGAGCGACAATCAGTAACTATCTTCCAATATCTGGGGCCAAAAGAGACCAAAATCAGTTTTGGAAAGAAGGCAAGCAAAAAGAAGATATAGCCGTAGGTGCACAAATATGGTTTGTAGATGAGGACTATACGCAGACATTGGGGATGAACCTACTCGAGGGGAGAAGTTTCTCGTCAGAAATGGCATCTGATTCGAGTGCAATAATCATCAATCAAAAGATGGCTAAGCAAATGGGACTCGCTGAGCCTATTGGTAAACGAATTACCAATAACTATATGCCGACTTTTACCATCATTGGTGTTGTAGAAGATTTTCACTTCGAATCTATGAAGGGAAAAATTGAACCGCTGAGCCTCGCCCTTGGCGGCAGCCAAGCATCCACTCTTTCGGTGAAAGTGGATACGGAAAATATGACGCCCTTGTTAAAATCCATGACTGCTCTTTGGGATAACTTTATGCCCAATCAGACCGTTCGCTACAGCTTCATGGACGAACGGTATGCGAAGATGTACGAAGAAGTACAGCGGACGGGAAAAATATTTACAGGTTTCTCCCTGATAGCTATTATTATCGCCTGCTTGGGCCTGTTCGCTCTCTCGGCCTTCATGGTAGAGCAACGGAAGAAAGAGGTAAGTATTCGCAAAGTATTGGGTGCTTCGGTGGCTAGTCTATTCAATCTATTGACGGTAAACTTTCTCAAACTCATCCTCATTGCTTTCGTGATCGCCATGCCCATCGGCTGGTATATGATGAAGCAATGGTTGAAAGATTATACCTACCATATTCCGATCACTTGGGACGTATTTGTGATCGCGGGGGCCATGATTTTCCTCATCGCGATCTTGACTATTAGCTTTGAATCCGTTAAAGCGGCCCTGACCAATCCGATTAAAAGCCTTCGATCAGAGTAGAGGTCAGTAGGTTTGGGGAGTCCTAAATGGTCTTCCCAAACCTACCTCTATACCTCTTCTGACGTTTCCAACTCATCGCCAAATAAAGCTTGTCGATATTTATTATACAGAAAGGAAATGATTAACAAGAGTATACCCAATGCGATGAAAACAACCGTTTTGGGCAGTGTCCCCAAATGAGCAATATCATAGAAGAAAAGCTTGAGTAAGGTCAGTCCAAACAATCCAATCGCAGCTATTCTCAAATAGGCTCTATTTTTCCATATACCCAGTACAATCAGCAGCAATGAATAACTGCCCCAGAGGATACTAAGTCCTAATTTGTAAGAAGCGCCCAAGCCCAGGGTAGCCCCCCAAGTGAGCCATTCACTACTCAATAACCAAAGCAAAGTAATATGAAAGGCGATGGTCAGCATCGGCTGCCACTTTTCATCAATAAAGGCCTTCTTAAAGTAGCTGTAAGTCGTATAAACCAAAGCAGCTAGTGCAAAGATGGATAGGTATCTAATCCATAAATAAACAGTCCCTTTGGAATAGGCTGCCGCTAGGAAATAACTCTCCCACAGCTCACCTAAAGTAGATAATCCCAATCCTAAGAAAACCAAAACGATTAAAGTATTCAAAGCGACATTGACCTGTGCTAGGCCTTTGCTTTTGAAAAAGTTATAGTTGAGCAGTGCCAAAAGACTCAGAAATGCCAAGCTGTATATTAAACGCCAGGCAATCGCAAAATTGTTATAATCATAAGATTGTAGCACCCCATCATTGGCTGTATCCAGTGCTTTGATTTTATAATTCCAATATTGGCTAATTTCTTGCCCAAAAGTATTGTAGCTCGTAATTAATAGTAGAGTCGGAATCATATATTGAGCAGCTAAGAGCCAAATGCTGTCGCCGGAAAAAGCCGAAGGATATTTCTTCTGACTATTTACCCATTGCACCGCCCCGTACCCTACCGCACATAAGAAGGAGGTATAGAATCCAATATTCAAGAGCGGGGTAAAAGAGCTGTAGGCCGCCGATAGCGAAGCCGAATAAGAGGCATTCCAATCCTCCATTAAACTGAGAAACGCCAGTAGCAATAGAGGATACGCAATTTTTTCATAAATCGGGGTCTTCCTGATCCGACCAATACTAAACAACAGCACCGCTTCTCCCATCCAAATAAGCGTCACCCAACTCCCATCCAACTGGATAGGTACCGCCAGGGTAAAGAACAAAATAACGAGCCCAGCTACCAAGAGTAAAATATTGCGATCCGCTTTTTCATTCAGGTAGATCAAGATCCCGACCATCAAATGCAAAACACCATTGAGAATGGCAAATAGGCCCAGGTATTTTCCATTGGTGGGATGTTCTTCCCACATAAAATAACCCAGCCCAAAAAATATGAAGGAATTGATTAGGAGCAAGAAAACATCCATCACTTGGTATTTCTCCTGCCGCACTAATTTGTAAGCTAAAAACGTCAAATAGAAGAGAATGAAAAAGATCGTATTAAATGAAAAAGCCATGACGAATTCATCCTGGGAATCATAGCCCAAGAAGCACCAAGTCGAAAAGAATAACCAGGTCAAGATAAAAGCTGAAAAGTACATCCCCTTCCAATACTGCTTGAAGGCTACAAACAAAATACCGACATTGATGATCGCCATGTCTGTCTCTTATACACATCTGACGCTGCCGACGAAGAGGATAGTGTAGA
>CAJXUM010000723.1 GCA_913060855.1 uncultured Lewinella sp.
ACTATCCTCTTCGTCGGCAGCGTCAGATGTGTATAAGAGACAGATATTTTATCCGTCCCTAGGTAGAATTCAGGTTGACCAACAATACCAAAGTTGCTAGCCATAACAGCGCCTTCATCCGTTCGGTAATCACCACTATAATGGGTGGTCATCATAATGGCTTTTCCAGAATTGCCTTCTAGTAAGCCATCAAAGAAATCCCAGCCCCAATTGCCACAATGTGGGCACCAAGAGGCCGATATCTTCGTTATCAATGGTATTTGGGTATTAGGTACCTCTATTTCTTGCGCCCCAATAAAAAGGCTCATGAGCAATAGCATTCCGGTTAGTAGAAAACTCTTCATAGGTTATCTTTTACAATGGTTATTTCAAGGAAAGTCTTTGTATCTTTTTCTATTTTAAAACGATCATCTAATCGATGGCCAACCAGCCAGATAATTTCACCATCTCCATTTACTAGCAGCCAGGTCTTTTCTTTTTCAAATCTAGAAAAGCCATTATTGGTAAAAAAGTCTTGTAGTTTTTGATGCTTCCCCTTCATTCCAAGGGGACAAAAAACATCTCCATTCTGCCAATGACGTACAGTCAGTGGATAAGTTAAACGGGCGATATCTAGGTAAGCTACTGCTGAAGAGGGAGAAAAATGAGTAGGTTGTCCTACCTTAGGCGTAAAGATAAGCATCAGATCCGATAAACGAAGTACATCGGTATTGGCATCGATAGATTTTAGTTGAGAATTGTCGCCTACCTTCTCAATAGGTGACAAAATGTAGGAATCGCGGTCTGCCAAGACACGATATCCAGTCGTATAAAACAACGCCCCAGCCTGTGTATCAAGGTGCGTCAACATTTGCATGACTTGCTCTACATGAAAGCCTGCCTCGCGCACACACTCGTACAGCAGTGTTGTTGCGGCCGGTAAATATTGCCGTAGTCCTGCTTTACTGATCAACAATTGATGGTTGCGGGATTCCACCCACTCCTCCTTAAATTTTTGGATGGTAGCTTCATAGAGGAAGAAAGCTTCTCCAAGATGCTGCAAATTTCTAGCACTGGTTTCCTCCAAAGACGGATTGATTTGCTTCAAGACTGGAACCACATGATGACGAATCTTATTCCTTGCATACTTATCCTGGGCGTTGGAACTATCCGTTTTGAATGGAATGCCTTGTTCCTCGGCGAAAGCTTCGATGCTTTCCCGTTTTGTAAACAATAAAGGGCGGATAATTCGGCCATTTCGGACAGGTATTCCTCTTAAGCCGCGTAGTCCAGCCCCTTTAGTGAAGTTATAAATAAAAGTCTCTAAGGAATCATTGAGATGATGAGCCGTAGCAATAGCATGGTATCCGTTTTCTTCTCGAATTTTCTCCAACCAGTCATAGCGCAAGGAGCGGGCTACTAATTGGATGGACGCTTTACGTTCCAAGGCGATGACTTCTGTCTCAAAAGCAGTGACATAGAAGGGGCAATCGATTGTTTCGGCGAGTGTTTTAATAAATGCTTCATCTTCATCCGAATCTTGGCCACGAAGGCCAAAGTTGCAATGGGCAATGGCAAAATCTAGTCCGGCTTGCGCAAACAAGTGTACCATCACCACAGAATCCACCCCACCACTGACAGCCAGCAATACTTTATCCTTCGGGTCGATCAGCTTTTCTGATTCGACGAATGACTGGAATTGCTGTAAGAGTCTCATGCCTCAGCTTTTCGTTTCATGCCGGGAACATCTTTTAAGACCAACTGGACCGTTTCGCGGATACGTTCTTCTAATAAAACTAGTTTATCCGCTCGCAATTCATCCAGTATTTTTTCTTGGTAATGGCGAACCGTAATTAACTCTAACCCCCGATCAATCATCACTTTAAACTGGTCATTAATCGCTGCACTAAATTGCTCGACTTTATCGTCGATATCATTGACACAGATGGAAAAGCAGATAGCCGTGTTTTGCATCATATTGACCTGCAGTCGATATTCGGCAATCATTTTAAAGAGGTGGCTCATATGGTGTTCTGCCACAAAAGAAAAGTCTCTGGTTGAGATGTGTAATAAAGCCTGTTTTTTCTCCACCGCGACTAGCGGGGGGTAATTATCCGATACTTCATCTGATATATAGGTACCCGTCCCTGTAGGATCGAGAAACGATTTGACCTGGAGTGGAATACTCTTATTCTGTAGGGGTTTAATCGTTTTGGGGTGAATCACCTTAGCACCATAATAGGTCATTTCTATGGCCTCTTTGTAGGAGAGCAAATCCAACTTAGTGACATTTTCAAACAGGCGAGGATCACCCGTTAAAACACCGGGCACATCCTTCCAAATCGTCATACTTTCTGCATCCAAGCAAAAAGAAAAGATGGCGGCGGTATAGTCTGAACCTTCTCGCCCGAGCGTCGTCGAGAAATTCTCAGTAGTAGATCCAATAAACCCTTGCGTAATTACAAATCCGCCTTTTTCCAACATAGGCGCAGCCATTCGTGTCGCATTTTCTTGGGTTTCCTCCCATTGAACCCAGGCTTCACGGTACCTATTATCCGTCAAGATAATATCCCGGGCATCCAGCCATTGCGATGGTAAGCCAATTTTGTTGAGATAAGCATGAAGAATGATGGAAGAAACCATCTCACCTACCGGTACTACCTGGTCGTAGGCATAGTCATAATCTTCATGCGGCTCCTCTTCCAAAGCCCAGTCAATCTCTACCAGGGCATCATTGAGTGAAACAAAAACTTCATCTTCAGCATCAAAAAGCGCCAGACAGGCTTCAATATGCTCTCGTTTGAAATCTTCAAATAAAGCTAATGCTTTTCCATTCTGAGCCGCATGTGCTGCGACAATTGCTTCTAATTTATTCGTCGTCTTCCCCATTGCTGACACCACGACTAGTATGGGTTGATCCTTATAAGTAGAAAGGATTTCACCTACATTTCGAATGCCATCAGGGTCTTGTAGCGATGCACCGCCAAACTTAAATACCTGTAGATTTTGCTTCATTCCTTGTATTACTTGCCCGCTACTCATTTGGAGTAGCTCGTGAATAAAAACTGGGCAAATATACTAGGAATTCTACTTCTCTGTCAATTTTTGTGCTTCCTTGCTATTTCTGTCTGTCTCAACTAGCCGTTTCTACTGTATTCCCTGCTTTTTGTTTACTATACAGCCACCAAGCTCCGATAGCCAAAGCCGTTTCTACCCAAATCCAGGTGCCAATAAATGCATTGGGCGCACCATCTACCGCTAGGCTATAGAAACGTCCCAGCGCAAAGCCCGTGCAGTACAGCCCTAAAATCAACAAGGCCTCCCGCTGTGCTTTGAAAGCCCCATAGATGAAATAGCCCCCGAAGAGGATATGCATTCCTCCATAAATGGCACGTGTAGAGCTTTTTCCACTATTATTGCCTAGGGTAACATCAACATTATCCATGATAGCTTGCGGGTCAAAAAAAGCTTGCAACCCTACCATTAAAGTCGGAATCGCTACCACAATTAGAAAAATCTTAGCTATTAACTCCTTTTTCATAATTCAGTCTATTTTGTGTTTTGAAATCAATACTGCAATTTTAAGCTTTATCTGTTCATCACAAAAGGCACAGTAGCGCCAATAAGGGGACATTAAACGACAAGAGACTTATGCGAGTGATTGTACAAATATCAATAATCAAAGATATCATCTATGAGTCGGCTAATTATGGCGCCAATAAAACGGTCCTGGCTCAAGCGGCGGGTTTTACTTTATCTGAATTAGATGATGGCGACCGATGGATTGAACTACCTAATGCCCACAGGGTTTGGGAATTGGCTTTAAGTCATACCAAGCAGCCCAACTTGGGTCTGTTGATCGGGAGAAGTAGTAATCCGCATGTCATCGGTTTGCTGGGTTATTTGATGGAAAGTTGTCCCACCATCGGTGATGCCTTTGAGCAACTTAGCAAGTTTAATCCTTTGTTTGGCAATATGTTTAGTTATCACCATGAGATTCAAGGTGACTATTTCAAGGTCTTTTATGAACCTCATCCGCAGTGGTGGCAGCAATATCCACATACGGCTCAGCAGGCTATTGAAACGAGCATGTCTAGGACGCTATCCATCATTCATCGGTTCAGCGGCAAGTCTATTTTCCCTAGTAGAGCTTTCTTTAAATACCCAGCTCCCAACGATGAGCGCGATTACAAAAGTGTCTTAAAAACCAATCTATATTTCAATGCTGCTGAAAATTACTTGGAGTTCCCAGCAAGTCTAGCTGACTTATCTGTTGCGAGTTATAATGTTACGCTCTACCGTGAATTTGAACGTTTAGCAGAGGAAAAACTCAAATCCATTCAAACCTATACCAGCTTTGAAGCGAGAATCAAACAGCTCGTACTATCTGCCATAGATGGCCCACTCCCCACAATCTGTCTCTTATACACATCTCCGAGCCCACGAGACCGAGGCTGATCTC
>CAJXUM010000724.1 GCA_913060855.1 uncultured Lewinella sp.
CCTCTTCGTCGGCAGCGTCAGATGTGTATAAGAGACAGGACGAATCCTAATAGTGTAGTGCTCACGGCAGACTTGGCAGAAAAATACTTTGGTACCAAGGCGGTGATCGGGAAATACCTAGAAGTAGGAGAGGAGGAAGCGCTCTTTCAAATTACAGGGGTAGTGGAAGCACAGACCAAAAATTCCCATCTACCGAATGGGCTTTGGTTCCCCATTTACCCAAAACTGCGAGGCGAAACGAATTGGATGTCCGGTAGCCTATACAATTATGCCAAATTACAAGCCCAGGCTGAGGAAGCAGATTTAGTAGCGTATTTGGACCAATTGCTTCGCACAGAGGTTTATCCAAAAATTAACCCTCAAATGGAGGTGGAAGAATGGCTACAAAGTAGCAATGCTGTTAATTTTTACCCTCGACCACTCAAAGATATCTACCTGGGAGAACCACTGCGTTTTGAACTCTCAGCTGGCGGAAATTCCCTTCTGGTTAATATGCTAGCGGTTATCGGACTAATTATTTTATTGATGGCTAGCTTCAATTATATCAACCTCTCCACGGCTGTTGGCATCACCCGGGCGCGAGAAATCGGAGTGAAAAAGACCCTCGGCGCTTCACCTTCTGTATTGAAGTTACAATTCTTGTTGGAAGCCGTGTTGTTCAGCTTATTAGCGGCTTTGATTGCAGCCGGCTTGGCTGATGTATTGCTGTATACAGTAGAAAAAATAACAGGGAGCCGACTGCTGGGAAGTATTTTTCAGCATTGGACACAAGGGCTCGGCTTACTAGGCTTTGCCTTGATAGTTGGCCTACTATCTGGTCTTTACCCCGCCTTGTATCTTACCCGTTTTAAGCCTGCTAGCGTATTGAAAGGTAAATTGAACTTGAATCAAAAAAGCTTTTTCCGAGCGGGCTTGATTGTGGTACAATTTACGATGGCGGCTTTTCTGCTGATCGGTACTTTCACGGTCTATCAGCAATTTCAGTATATGCGACAATCGGATAAGGGCTTTCAACATGAAAATGTCTTGGTTGTTTATAACCTAGATTCTCTAAGCACTCAGAAAGAGAGTTTTAGGCAAGAAATAGCGCAGCATACACAAGTGATGAACAGTAGTTTTAACAGCCGTATGCCCGCAGGCCGCAACCTTTGGCAAGCCACCTACAAGACGCCGGAGATGGAGAACCCTCAAAGCTTCACTACCTTTCCCATTGATGCAGATTATTTAGAAACCATAGGTATGCAATTGGTGGAAGGGCGGAGTTTTAGCAGCGAGTTGGCCGAGGATTCATCCGCATTAATTCTCAACGAGTCCGCTGTTCGAGCCCTAGAACTTGAAAATCCAATTGGGCAAGTTTTAAATAAAGATAAGCGAATCATTGGTGTGATTAAGGACTTTCATTTTCAGGATTTTCATCACTCCCTGGTGCCGGTCGTCATGAATTTTGATAATACCGGACATAACTTAGCCCTTAAATTAAAGGGAGATGATACCGAGGCCTTTTTAAGTCATCTGCAAGAAAAGTGGCAGCAATTCCTGCCCGGCGAAGAACTTTCTTATTATTTTCTGGATGAAAATCTCGCTGCGCTTTCCAAAAAAGAGGGTGTTCTGAGCAAAGCCATTGCTATTTTTTCTTTATTGGCTATATTTATTGCTTGCTTAGGCTTGTTTGGCTTGGCCGTATTTATGACGGCCATTCGCACCAAGGAGATGGGCATTCGGAAAATCTTAGGCGCATCGGTCACGGGGATAGTAGGTATTTTAGCCAAAGACTTTTTGCAATTGATTAGTTTGGCGGCCTTAATTGCTGTTCCTTTAGCCTACTGGGGTGGGCAGCAGTGGTTGGCGGACTTTGCTTTTCGGATCGAATTGAGTTGGTGGTTATTCGTTTTACCTTCTGTCGCCATCCTGCTCATTGCTGGCTTGACGGTCAGTTATCATTCGATTCGTTTAGCGCATAGTAATCCCGTAGAAGCCCTGCAGGTTGAATAAGGCCCTGGACTTGCTGTCAGGAATTGTTCATTATTGAACACTTTTTGTTCAAATTCGAACAAAAAATAAACGATTTATAAAGCACTCCTGAGTTTAAGTATTTGTAAATGTGTCGGTTAGAGGTAGTGGCATAGAAATTGGATCATTCTTAGAAAAAAAGTACATAGATGATAGTATTAAAAGATGTTGAGAAGTACGTAAGAACAGGCCTGAATAAAAGTTGGCTCTTGAGTGATGTGAATTTGGAAATTAAGGAAGGAGAATTCGTCACGATAATGGGACCCTCGGGAGCAGGTAAAACCACCCTTTTGAATATCATTGGTATGCTGGAAAGTTCTTCCGGAGGGGACTACTTCTTCCTGGATGAGCCTGTGCATCGCTTGAAGGAAAGACGACGAAATGAGCTGCATAAGCAATACATGGGATTTGTCTTTCAAGCCTATCACTTGATCGATGACTTGACCGTATACGAAAATATAGAAACGCCGCTATTGTATCGAGGAGTTAAAGGAAAAGACCGAAAAAGTATCGTAGCCAATATGTTGGATCGATTCAATATTGTGGCGAAAAAAGACCTTTTCCCCGACCAATTATCTGGTGGCCAGCAGCAATTAGTTGGTGTCGCTAGAGCTATCGTACATAAACCCCGCCTATTGTTGGCTGATGAGCCGACGGGCAATCTACATAGTAAGCAAGGAGAGGAAATAATGGAACTCTTCAAAGAATTGAATAACGAGGGTGTCACGATTATTCAAGTGACCCATAGTGAAAGAAATGCCTCTTATGGCACACGTATCATTGAGCTAGTGGATGGTGGTGTCCGTACCGATGAGGCTGTCAGACAGCCTTCTGGAACAAGTGATACCGTTCAGGCTGCTAATGGTAACTAAACAAAAAGGTAGTAGAAGGATGTACTATTCCTTCTTCTCTTTTTTATACTCGACTCTATAGAATGAAGTCTTTAATTACCTGATAACGCATAGTCAATATTCCATTGCATGGAGATGGTCGGTGGTTTTGTACTTTAACCGACCATCACCTTCCTTTCTAAACTAATGATTATAGTACAAGGTCCTCTCCGTACAGCTATTAAAAACACTTAAAAGAAGATGGACCGATGATCAAACATTATCTAAAGACTGCTTTGCGAAACCTGCTTAAGCATAAGCTCTTTTCCTTTGTCAATATTTTGGGATTGGGATTAGGCATGGCTTGCTGTTTTCTGATTGTTATTTTTGTTCGCTACGAATTCAGTTTCGATCAATTTCAAGACAAAGCGGATCGAGTAGGAAGAGTTACCTATACGGCTAGTTTCGGGAATAGCGGAACGGTGTTGGCGAGAATACCGCCTCCCATCGCCCCCTTAATGCCTGCCTTTTTCCCAGAAGTGAAATATGCAGCTCGTATGTTTCCTCGTAGCGTCAGTGTCGAGATTAAGGATGGTATGGGGGACAAAGGCCCAGCTAGATTTGAGGTAGAGGATGTCGCTTTTGCCGATTCCAATTTACTCGATATACTCACTTTTGAGTTTACACACGGAGATCCGTTGACGGCTTTAGACCAGCCCTTTTCCTTGATCATCACGGAGGAGATGGCCAATCAGTTTTTTGGTACGACAGATGTCATGGGTAAAACGGTTCATTTTCTCAGTGCTTATCCTTTTCGGGTTAGTGGTGTGATCAAGGATCATCCGGATAATTCTAATTTGCGTTTTAACCTGATCGTGCCCTATGAGAATATGTTTGACATTGAGGGCGAAAGCTTTGGGCCTGTACTCCGCAATAACTTGACACAGAATTGGGTCGTGTCTCATTCTGCCACCTTTGTTTTATTGGAAGAGGGAGCTTCATTTGCCGCAGTGAATGAGCGGTTTCCTGATTTTCTAGCGGTGCATGGCAATGAACAATTCAGAGATAACCAGGAGTTTAGTCTTATGCCCTTGCTAGCTATTCATACGCAGTCTCAGGCGAGCCTAGAACAGGTGACGCCCGCCAATATGAATTACTTGTATTTATTCATCGGTATTGGGCTGCTTACGCTAATTATTGCCTGTATCAATTTTGTGAATCTATCCACCGCAAGTTCTTTGAGTAGGGCGCGTGAGATAGGGGTGAGAAAGGCAGTGGGGGCTGGGAAGGAAGGTATTATGGGACAGTTCCTGGGAGAGTCTATCTTATTGAGTTTTTTGGCTTTCTTAGTATCCATGATGTTGGTTCAATTGCTGATGCCTTACCTCAATGATTTAACGCAACGCCAACTTTCATTCAACTTAATATCTGATGCTTGGTTAGGGCTATTGTTTACCGCTGTCTTCTTGGTAACTGGCCTGTTGGCCGGTATTTATCCCGCTTTCTTTGTGGCTCGATTCAAACCTATTCATATTTTGAAAGGGAAAGGATATAGTCTGTCTCTTATACACATCTCCGAGCCCACGAGACCGAGGCT
>CAJXUM010000725.1 GCA_913060855.1 uncultured Lewinella sp.
CTATCCTCTTCGTCGGCAGCGTCAGATGTGTATAAGAGACAGTAATTGAGCTATTCGTTTAATGAGGGAAGGATCAATCAAAGAAGGGTAAAGCCGAGAAGAGCTCAGTCGCTTGACGACCGGATTTAGGACTCTACTAAGCAAAAAATGTAGCAAAAAAGAGAGGACAATCATGATGAGAATGCCGGCAAATTGCCAGATCGCGAGTCCTAGTATTTTTTGTTGGCCAAACTGCGGTAATAGATTTAATAAAAAATCCGCTCCAAAGGGATAAATATCTTTATGCAGACTTGGGACCGCAGCTACTGTTTCGGCAGAATAAAGCCATTGGCTATCTAATTTTTCTAAGTAGACTTCAGGAAGAATTTCAGGAAAAGGGACAAATACAGCTCTTCGAGCAGTACTGTCATAGAAGTTGGCATCTTGCGGAACTTGCCCAAATCGTACATATAACCCCTTACCATCTAATATCTGCTTCAACTGGATGGCTCTACGTTTAGCTAAGTCTGGCTGACCGTCTAAGCCAGCGAGCGCCAATGCGGCAGAGTCTGGCTTAAAGGTTGCCTGCTGAAGAAAATGCAAATGGACGTACATGGTATTGTACGGATTGTCCAAAAGAATTTCGGGCGCTTCTGCTCGTTGAGCAAAAAGAGTGATAGGGAGAAAAGTAAATAATATTATAATTTTTCGAAATTGCATCTGTGCTGGTTTTATCTTGCAAAGTAAAGGCTTTGAATTAAGTTTTTTCTGCTTCATTTCTGTCAAAGCTGAGAATATCTCACTTTTAATACATACGAAATGTGTAGATTTATGGGCTAGCAAGCTTCTATCGATAATCTTAATCCTATGAAAAAGACCTTCCTCCCATTTCTCCTGCTATGCAGTTTTTGTTATAGTACTTTACATGGACAACAACTCGAAAGAGTCCAAGGAAATATCCTCATCCGACTACTGCCCAACGAAAACCTAGACAACTGGGTCAAAACTTGGCAATACTTTGAAGGAAAGTCCACCCAGTTCAAGATAGAGGAACAAGTTTCCAACCCACTAGCTATCTGGCTTTTATCTTTTGATTATACCCAAATTAATGAATATACCTTCCTAGAGCATATTCGAAAATCCCCTGCTGTTCAAGCGGCACAGTTCAACCACCTCATTGACTATAGGGCGGTGCCCAATGACCCTCTTTTTGGCTCACAATGGCAATACATTAATACGGGTTTGGATGGTGGCGAGATCGATGCCGATTTAGATATTGATGACGCTTGGGATATTAGTACCGGGGGATTAACGGCCAATGGAGATACGATCGTTATATGTGTAATAGATTCTGGTGTAGATGCACAACATCAAGATTTAAAAGAAAATCTTTGGGTTAACTACCACGAGATTCCCAACAATGATATTGATGACGACAACAATGGTTATGTAGATGATTATAGAGGATGGAATACAATCGGACAAGTTCCTAGCGATGATATAGCAGGTAATCCTAATCATGGCACCTCTGTATCTGGCATTATTGGAGCACAGGGTAATAACAGCATAGGGATCAGTGGTATCAATTGGAATGTAAAATTAATGATGGTGGTCAATGGTCTCAACACCACCGAAGCAAAGGTAATTGCCTCTTATTCCTATCCCCTTAGTTTGCGCAAACAGTATAATGAAACGAATGGGGAAATGGGTGCCTTTGTAGTGGCCACCAATTCATCATGGGGGCTTAACTTTGGCCAAGTCGAGGACGCCCCGCTCTGGTGTGCGATTTACGACTCGCTGGGTGTTCAAGGAATTCTAAATGTGGGCGCTACCGCCAATAAGATCGTAGATGTAGATGTAGACGGTGACCTTCCGACGAGTTGCCCTAGTGATTATCTCGTGGCTGTCACCAATATGGATCGCCGAAACCAAAAGGTGCAAGCGGCGGGATGGGGAGCTATAAGTATTGACCTAGGGGCTTATGGAGAGGATGTCTTCACCCTCGATTCTGGCAATGATTATGGCCCATTTAGGGGTACTTCTGCCGCGACACCACAAGTGACGGGTGCGATTGGACTCCTCTATTCGGCTCCTTGCGCCGACTTTATGGACATTGTTCAAAACGCCCCAGCTACTGCTGCCCTCTTTGTGAAAAGACATATTCTAGAAGGCGTAAGCCCCAATGAATCCTTGGAAGGACTGACCGTCACAGAAGGTGTTCTCAATATCAACAATAGCATCGTTGAGTTTATGGAAGAATGCGGCACCTGCCCCCCTCCCACCAATCCAAGACTAACGGTATTGACGGATACGGTAGCTACGCTAGAATGGATCGATTTTGATATCAATACGAGAATCGATCTTCGCTGGCGAGCTACGGGAAGTACTAACTGGAATGAAATCACAAATACCTCCTCTCCTTATTCTTTCCCTATTTTAACAGCTTGTACTTCCTATGAATATCAGCTAAAGGCTTTCTGTATGACAGATACGTTGGAATACACGGCACTTACTGTATTCACAACGGATGGTTGTTGCGAGCCTCCTACAGCCATCAATATGCCTGAAGTAGGTATTTTAACAGCTAGTTTAAGCTGGGCACCTGTCTTAGCAGCTGACAGTTATAGACTGAGGTATCGAATGGATGGCACAACAAATTGGGATAGTCTAAGTACGACTAATACAGCCCTAGTAGTTAGCAATCTTAGTCCCTGCACGACCTATGAAGCACAGATACAGACCCTTTGCGATGGTGGCTATACTGATTTTAGCAGTCCCTTCTTTTTCATGACAAGCGGATGTGGAGCCTGCCTTGATTTAGATTACTGTAGGACTGATTTCCTCAACTCTGATGATGAATGGATTGAGCGGGTACAAATAGGTCCATTGGACAATACCAGCGGTTCGGACGCTGAAGGATATGGAGACTATACGGGACTTTCCTTTACTCAATTAGAGCAAGGAAGTAATTATCCTTTGATGCTTGTTCCTGGCTATACCGGTATTAGTTTTGGAGAGTACTTTAAGGTATGGATTGATTTCAATCAAAATGGAACATTCGAAAACAATGAAGTGATCTATGATCCAGGGGAATCCACGAACACGACCTTAGAAGGGGTAATTTCTATTGCACCGGATGCCCCATTGGGAATTACTAGAATGAGAGTGGTGATGCAATTTGAAGCGGTTACGGGTACTTGTCCTTTCACTGGCCAGGAGTTTGGGGAAATTGAAGATTATTGCGTACAAATCGTTCCAACAGACAACTGTAATATTCCGGTAGCATTAGATACCGTGGCTGTCGGTAACACGATGACTCGAATAGCCTGGAATAGTGTATCACCAGCTGTAGATTACTTCCTGCGATATCGTATCAAAGGTAATTCGGACTGGTTGGCGGCAGTGGTTAGTGATACTTCCTATTTATTGGGTAACCTTATAGGTTGCTCGGAGTATGAGGTTTCCATTAAAAGTCGCTGTGACCAAATACAAAGTGATTATTCGCCACCATTGATTTTTAAGACGAGCTGTGTAAGCAATGTCGATGACCCAAAACGCGAATTGATCGACTGGCAAATTAGTCCTAATCCTGCTACTGATCATTTTTGGGTGAATATCAAGATGCCTGAATTAAAGGGTGACATGTATCTCGTCTTATTTGACGCAAGGGGGCGACGCTTACAGCAAGTTTCCCTAGGAAAAGCTATCCCTGGTGTAAAGGCACTAAAAATTCCCGTTGAGAATCGGATGCCAGGACTCTATTTCGTCCAATTAGTGAATAATACGATCCCTTTAAGTATCAAGAAAGTTATTATTCAGTAGGGCAGATAGGACCCTAGTTTTGAACAATTGCTAAACCAAACATAGACTAAGTATGAAAAAAATAACAAATCGGATTTTCATTCCGTTTATAGGCCTTCTCATGCTCTGTTCTGCCTGTAATTCAGCGGTCGAACAATCGGACTCCACCGCACCAATATCCACGGAAGCAGCAGCCAAAACGGAGTCAACGATTCCATCTATTCAATATACGTTGACGAAAGATCAAACGCATAGTAAATTCAGTAGCCTTATTGAACCGATCCTCACGGTTCCTTCAGGAGCTGTGATAGAGGCTTTTACGGAGGATGCGAGTGATGAACAATTCAAGATAGATGACGATGTCTCTGCTTTAGATAAATTAAGTTTTGATCCTATTCATCCCCTTACGGGGCCCGTTTATGTAGAAGGAGCACAAGCAGGTGATGTGTTGAAGGTCAAGATTCACAAGATTGACCTGGTCGACTGGGGTTGGACGGCGATCTTGCCCGGTTTTGGTTTTTTGGCGGATGATTTCAAGGAAGCTTACTTACGTACATTTCCATTAAAAGAAGGAATGACTAGCGTACCTTTCAAAGGAAAAATCCTGTCTCTTATACACATCTGACGCTGCCGACGAAGAGGATAGTGTAGA
>CAJXUM010000726.1 GCA_913060855.1 uncultured Lewinella sp.
AGATCAGCCTCGGTCTCGTGGGCTCGGAGATGTGTATAAGAGACAGTCTCAAAACACCCCTACGGCACCCCTACAAAAAGGATATATGGGCTAAAAAGAAAATATGAAGTATAATATTTGACTACATTCGCTTTTCAAGAAATTTAATTAACCAAATTAGTAGTAATGAAAAAACTCAACATTTACTTGTTGCCATTCTTGGCCTTAGCCCTATTTGCCGTTTCTTGTGCAAAAGAAAGTACCACCCTCGAAGACGAAGTTCCTCAAGAAATCCTCACTAAAATTGCTCAGCTAGGTTTCAACCCAGATGGTGCTGTAGCAGTTGAAGAAGGTTATCGTGTAGAACGAGATATTATTCTTACACACGAGAATCTAGAAGGAGTAGATGTAACGCACCGTGTACCTAATATGGAGCAGTACAGTACTAATAACCTAGTTTCAACAGGTGGTTCTAGAAACATTACTATCTATGCCCCAACAGGCAGAAAAGGATACAGTGCTGGAATGTTAGCCGGACTTGATGAAGCCATCGCTCGTTACAATGCCGAAAACCTTGAAATCACTTTCTCAAGAGCTTCTTCTTCTAATGGAGCAGATATCGTAATGAAAAGATTGAGCAAGCGCGATGAGAGAAGAGGGGTACTAGGTTCTGCTGGATTCCCTACTGCATCAGGTGATCCTTATGGAGAAATTAAAATGAGCGGTATTCTTGAATCTTCTTATGGTTTGAGTACAGATGGGATTGCAACGATTATCGGTCATGAAATGGGTCACTGTGTAGGTTTCCGTCACACAGATTATTTCGACAGAAGTATCTCTTGCGGAGGAAGTACATCTAATGAAGGTAGTGCTGGCATTGGTGCCAACCATATTCCAGGTACGCCTACAGGTGCCTCTGCTAATGCTGGATCCTGGATGCTTTCTTGTACTGATGGAAGTGATCGTCCGTTCAATAATGATGACCAAACTGCATTGGACTATTTATACTAGGCCATAAAAGTAGATTTATAAAGGGTTAAAGCCCAAAAATAAGGCTTGTCGATATACTTTCGACAGGCCTTATTTCATTTACTGAATGATTAACCTTCCCTGGGACACCCTTTCATTCCCCGATCGCACTTGATAGTGATAGATGCCTGGCGCTAATTTATCAATCGGAATTTCTTCATAGGCACTTTGCAATTCAATGCTTAGGTGAAGTCGGCCCAAGTTGTCAAAAAGTAAAAAATCGACAACGTTCAGTGCTTTCGATATAACCCCTGCCCCAATACCCTTGGAAGTTGGGTTTGGAAATACAAAATAGGCCTGGCTAGTATACAATAGACTAATTACATCACTATAGATCAGGGTTCCGTCTACTAAACGGATAGCCGCCCGATAAATATTTGATCCTTCTCTTACATCCAGGTCTTCTGCTTCGAATTGTAAGCGATCAGTGGGCGTGAATGAGGTAAGAGTCAAAAACTGCCCGTTTATTTGTTTTTCAAAACTGACTTCTTCCACCTCATACAGCGAACCAAGGAGCAATTGCATGCTCACTTTATCATCAATCAAATCAGCCAAGAAATTATTGACGTAACAACCTACAGATTGGAAATTCAAGTTGAGCGCTTCACTTCTCAACCCCTCAAATCCTGCAGTGCTAATCGGAGCCATCGCAAATTCAGGCGAAGGATACTGCGCCTTTTCCAAAACGACAAAAGTATCTTCCACTATCATTAGGGGCGTCAGATAAGCGCCTGACATGCCATACAATTGATAGCGGTCTGCCGAATGGACACCATCCCAATTCAATAGCATTTGATCCTGACAATCCAGGGCAAGTCTTAAGGTCCCAGGCTTAGAAATGGTAAAGGTATCTGTGATAAAATCACCTGCTACAGTAGTCATTTTCAATTGCGCCAAAGTAAAAGAATCAGGCACCTCCCAATAAGTAAATGAGGAGGATAAAGCCAGTGCTGGATCAATGACTTGCCAATCCTCGTTTTCGCCTACCAACCGGTAAGACAAATGCCCCATTCCTCCCGATGGACTCTCCCATCGTAAGGCCGCCCGATTCCCAGCTAGCACAGGATCAGCTGCCTGGGGAAAGACCCAATCAAAACGATCTTGTATATCCCACTCATAAGCAATGTAAAAAGTCTGTGATCCTTCTGCTATATCAAATGCCCGAACAAGCAAATTAAAGTTTCTACCATTTGGCTTGGCAATCGTGATCTGCTCTTGGTTATTTAGTCGATCTATTTTTCGAGTAGCCGCCTGCTGGAGAGAATCGATGTGCGGGTAATCATTTAACGTCCAAGGAAGCCAGGATTCATTACTTGCTATATTCGTCACACTTAAGTCCAGGTCATTGATCAGGGCTTTGTTTGTATTGACCAGGGCGGGCGGGTCAATCCAAGCCAGTGTAATTTTGAGGTTAATCGCATTCTCTGGTAGCTGCAGCTCAAACATCGCTTCCTCACCTGCCGCCAACACTCCTTGAAAAAACCGCTCCTCTTTTATCGTTTCAATGGCTCGTAACGCATTTAGATTTCCATAGCCCGAATCAAAATTTGGACCTGGAGAGCCTAAATCATTGGCACTATTCAATAGGACCGCGCGGACCAAACCGGCTGGTGGAGCCGCTCCAATTTGCTGCTCATAGGCTTGTTGTAGCAACAAGACCGCCCCACTCGTGATGGCTGCTGCCCCAGAGCTACCGTCTTCTCCGAAAGCTACAATTTCTGGTTTAACACGGCCATCGAAAGCAGGTCCTCTCGAGCTCAAAGGTGGAACAAGGAGGGCTGTATCTATCGAACCAACAGTAAGCAAGTTTTTAGCCATTTTCATATTCCCAGTCAAGTTCGCCACCCCAGGTATCCCTTGATAGATTCCTTCTTCGCTCGTAGCATCCCCATTATTCCCGGCTGAAAAAATGTGCAGCAGATAAGCATTATCATATACTTGCTCATCATAAGCCATCGTTTCGAGGCCATAGTAATTTTCTATACCTACGCCATAGGAATGATTTTGGGCCCTAATCTCTTTCGCTTCAAAATAACTAATGGGGTCAGGTAGTAAATTAGCGAAGCTACTAGCAGAAAATTGCGTTCCCCACGCTACTCCTTTCCCGCTGTAAAATGAATTTCCCGCTCCCCCTATCATGGTTGCCATTGTAGTTGAATGTGTACTTACCTTCTTGTCCTCGAGGGCTGAAGCTACTCGGCGAGTTCTCAAGTCGATATCTGTCGAATCAAAACTATTTTCTTTGATAGAGACCCTCGTATTAGCGCCATTTAGGTCAGGGTATCGGCGATGTATTACATTAACTTTATTCATACTTAGGTCAAGCCCCCTTACTGCTCTTTCTTCAAATGGAGCAGTATCTCGAATATCCACAAAACTAATCAGTGGGGAAGCTAATAAACCTGAAAACAGCGTATGAAAGCTCACCTCAACACCAACACTATTTAAGGCTGCATATTCTTCTTTTATAATCGCTAAGGGAATGCCCTTAGTCCGTAATAAATGCTTGAATAAACGCAAACTCTCAACACGTATCACAAATCTTGCTACCCCCGACTGCTCTTCCTTTAGCTTTCGCAATAGGGACGGTGATAATTTCCAGTAATCATTAACCGGGGACAGGAAACTTAAATCCCCTATACGTTCTAAAGGAGCTTCAGATAGGGCTATAATAGCTAGATTATGATCGAGTTGCCGGAGGAGCTGCCCTGGAAAGGAAAGCCTGGAATGACCCCGTTTCATTTTAGCGAGATAAACCCGATGCTCAGGCAAATAATCGATATCCTGACGAATAGGTTTAAGTAAAAATGCCGTAAATGATGAATTTGCAGCGATATGTTCCTGGTCTATTTCTACTTTTTGAGATTGTGCGATGAGCACAAAAGGAAGGAAATGGATCAGAAGGATCAAACTCCTAATCGGTGTTAGCATTATACCTATTTTGATGATGATGAGGTAAAACACCTTTCGCTTCAATCTTCTTTTACCGCCCCTTAATTCGCTCCATCAGCTCATTGAAAGTTTTACCCGCATCTGCTGGCGCTTCTCGCTGAGGAAAAACCTCTAAGGTGCCGTCTATATCTTTGAGGTTGAATTGAAAAATATAACTACTCTCATTTTTGTAATCTCCAAAGGTACCA
The DNA here is from genome assembly GCA_913060855.1 of uncultured Lewinella sp. Lineage (GTDB taxonomy): Bacteria > Bacteroidota > Bacteroidia > Chitinophagales > Saprospiraceae > DT-111. Next base: position 4,149 of record CAJXUM010000726.1, read on the forward strand.
AAGCGCAGATCATTTAACTGTAGGCTTCCATCTGTTTTTTCTAATACATTGTAAAAACCTTTCGAAAACCAGCTTAGGATATTAACGGCCCGCTGTCCTTCATAAGGGGCTAACAAATCATGCTGCTTAGGAACGGGTGTAAAAGATGAAATAATCGGCTCTTTATCGAGAATAGAATAATTAGCAAGGTAAAAGGCAGTATCCCCTTCTGCTACGCCTTGCCAGAGAATATTATTCCTGTCTCTTATACACATCTGACGCTGCCGACGAAGAGGATAGTGT
>CAJXUM010000727.1 GCA_913060855.1 uncultured Lewinella sp.
AGATCAGCCTCGGTCTCGTGGGCTCGGAGATGTGTATAAGAGACAGGCTTAATACGCTCAGCAGGAATATCAGGAGCTAGCAGATCTCTAATATTTGCAGCTCTTGCAAAACCCATATTTTCAAAGCCCTCTGGCTTAGGTTCCCCTTCAAAGTACAGTCCTGTTATCTCAAGGATATTGTTATCCTTTAATTGGGCTAATAAGTTCTGCTTACTGGCTTCAAAACCGTCGTTGGTGAAAGATTGGGCATTCCCCCATTGAAAATCAATAGGATAACGTGTTGCAGCAGCAGGAGGTGTTTCGTCTGGTTCTTCAACCACCGTAATAGCTTCCCCATCTGTACAACATTGTTCAAGACACCCTTTATAGGCAAAAAGGGAGTACAAGGCCCATAACACCAGCATAATAATGACCTTTAATGGTGCGGACATATGTTAACTTGTTTGTTAGTAAAAAAATATTCTTAATATATAGCAATATGCATTATCATATTTGGCAATTCAACCAAAAATAACAATAAATCTTATAGTCCGGGCAATATAAACAACGTTTAAAACTTGTGTAAGAGGGTTCGACAGTATAGTCCTATCGATTACATTCATGGAAAGTCTGGGCTCAAGTATAGGCCCACTTAATTTACTTTTTTTAGACGTTTTTTGCTACTCAAGGTCACAATTTGGTACAAAGCCTTCTTTTTTGGTCGCGATGCAGCGGATAAAGCATTGCCTAAGAAAGGATTTTCCTTATATTTGCACCTTATTTGAGACAATAAAGGAATTTGCAATTAGCTGAACAAACTTTACCTAGGTCTTATCGTGTTAAAGTGTACCTTGAAGTGTCTAAAGTAATTAATAATAACTGAAAATAAAAAAATTCGTTGATTCATGTTTGAAAGTCTTAACGATCGTCTAGAAGGAGCATTTAAGACCCTAAGGGGAGATGGGAAGTTAACGGAAATCAATATAGCACAATCGATTAAAGAAATTCGACGTGCTTTGGTCTCTGCAGATGTTAACTATAAGATTGCAAAGGAATTTACGGATAAGATAAAAGATAAGGCACTCGGTAGTGAAAATGTACTCAAGGCAGTGAAGCCAGGTGAAATGATGGTGAAGATCGTCATGGATGAATTGGTTTCACTCATGGGTGGTCAAGCTGCTGGTATCAATATCAAAGGAGAACCTGCCGTAATCTTGATTGCAGGACTGCAAGGGTCTGGTAAAACCACCTTCTCTGGTAAATTGGCTTTACACCTCAGGACTAAAAGAAACAAAAAACCTTTATTGGTGGCTTGTGATGTTTATCGTCCTGCGGCCATCAATCAGCTTACTGTATTAGGTGAGCAGGTAGGTGTTCCGGTCTTCAAAGAAGTTGAGAATAAAAATCCGGTTGAGATTGCGCTCAAATCTATTAAGTATGCGCAAGACAATAACCACGATGTAGTGATAGTGGATACCGCTGGTCGATTAGCTATTGATGAAGCTATGATGACCGAAATATCCAATATTAAGAACTCTATCCTACCGAATGAGACGCTGTTTGTAGTAGATTCCATGACAGGGCAGGATGCGGTAAATACTGCCAAAGCCTTCAATGAGGTCATTAATTATGATGGTGTAGTGCTCACCAAATTAGATGGTGATACACGAGGTGGAGCTGCGCTTTCGGTAAAATATACGGTCGGTAAGCCGATTAAGTTCGTAAGTACGGGTGAGCAAATGGATACACTCGATGTATTCCACCCCGATCGTATGGCCCAGCGTATTTTGGGTATGGGTGATATTGTTTCTTTCGTAGAACGTGCCCAAGAGCAATTTGATGAGGTAGAGGCCAAACGACTTGAAAAGAAAATTCGCAAGAACAAGTTTGACTTCAATGACTTCTTGAGTCAATTGGCGCAAATTCGAAAGATGGGTGATCTCAAGAGTTTGATGAATATGATTCCGGGCATGAGTAAAATGACTAAGAATCTAGACATTGACAATAGTGCCTTCAATAAGGTGGAAGCCATCATTTTCTCGATGACCCCGCAAGAACGGAGTAATCCTGAAGTGTTGAACATTAGCCGCAAAAAGAGAATTGCCATGGGTTGTGGTCAAACTATTGATGATATCAACCGCTTTATAAAGCAATTTGATCAAATGCGTAAGATGATGCATAAATTGAGTAAGTCACCTGGCATGGCGGGTATGATGGGCGGTCAAATGCCTAAAAAAGGAGGAAGAAGGTAAGGGACTTAGCAAAATAATCATTCTAAAGCCTGTCAAGAAAACCTATCTTGACAGGCTTTGTTATTTATACTAAAAACCATAGCTCACTATGCGCCTAATCATAATCTGTCTCACTTTGCTTCTTCAAAACAGTCTATTTAGTCAGGAACTATCGTTTAAGTCCAGTGATCCCATTCCGATGGATCCTGATGTCCTGATGGGTACCTTACCCAATGGCATGAAGTACTTCATTAAACACAATGAAAAGCCGGAAAATCGAGCAGAACTCCGATTGGCTGTACATGCCGGGTCTTTGCAAGAGGATGAAGACCAACAAGGATTAGCTCACTTTGTCGAACATATGGCCTTCAACGGTAGTAAGAATTTTAAGAAAAATGAACTGGTAGATTACCTAGAATCTATTGGGACGCGCTTTGGTGCCGATCTTAATGCTTATACGAGTTTCGAAGAAACGGTCTATATGATCCAGGCTCGGACTGATACCTTGGATTTGCTGAAGAAAGGGTTGTTGATTCTAGAAGATTGGGCGGGCGGCATTAGTTTTGATCCCACCGAAATAGATAAGGAGCGGGGAGTCGTTATTTCAGAGTGGCGATCAGGTTTAAGTGCAGATCAGCGTATGCAGCGACAGTATTTCCCAATCGTTTATAATGATTCTCGATATGCTGAGCGCCTACCCATTGGTAAACCTGCTATTATTGAATCGGCTACTTATGAAACCATTCGGCGTTTTTATCAAGATTGGTATCGACCAGATTTGATGGCTGTGGTGGCAGTGGGTGATTTCGATGTAGAATGGATGGAAAAAGAGATCAAGGCTCGATTCGGTCAGTTGACTCCAGTAGCTAGCCCCCGTGCAAGAAAGGATTACAAAATCCCGTCTGACTCTGCTACCCTATATGCCATTTGTACAGATGAGGAGGCCACTTTTTCCAATATCCGCGTCATGTACCGGCATCCACACATAGCCGTTAAAAATGTGGGTGATTATAAGGGAAGTCTAGCTAGAACGCTATACAATAGAATGCTGAATGCCAGGATGATCGAAATTCAACAGCAGGCTAATCCTCCCTTTACATTCGCCTATACGGGCTATGGCCAAGACTTAAGCAATCTCGATAATTACTATCTCTATGCCTTTGTAAAGGAAGGAGGTATGAAATCGGGTATTCAAGCTGTGCTCCAAGCAACAAGGCAGGCGTATTTGCATGGTTTTCTATCTACGGAGCTGGAAAGACAAAAAGAGGAGATGTTGAGAGGAGCTGAAAAGGCATTTAAAGAACAGGATAAAACACCATCGGGGGGAATTGCTTCTGGTTTTGTCTATAGTTATCTTAAGAAGAACCCCGTACCTAACGCAGAGCAACGTCTGGCCCTACTCCAGCAATTGCTCCCTCAAATCACGATAGAAGACATCAATCCGCTGCCCAAAACCTGGATCCGCCCCGATCATCGAGTCGTTATTGTGACTGGCCCAAATACGGCTGAAAATCCCTTACCCAAGGAAGAAGAATTACGAGATTGGCTCAATGAATTTGACAAGATGGAGGTAGCGCCCTATGAAGATACTGTCGTCGAGGGGCCCATGGTCAAAACCCCACTCGCACTGAGCCCGATCAAAGCAACCCATACAAAAGAAGAATTTGGCTTGACTGAATGGCGATTGGAAAACGGAGTGAGAGTGGTTTTGAAGCCCACCAACTTTAAGAATGATGAAATATTAATGACTGCATTTAGCCCTGGCGGATATTCCAATTACAGTTTGAAAGATCTTCCTAGTGCATCCAATGCCGTTCCTATTATCGTGCAAAGTGGTGTCGGTGAATACAGTTTTGCCGCCCTGAACAAGAAAATAACCGGCAAAAATGCCAATGTTGGTCCTTATATCAGTGAATTGTATGAAGGCTTAGCGGGAAATAGCTCGAAACAGGACTTGGAGATGCTATTCCAAATGGCCTATTTGTACATGACAGCGCCTCGAAAAGATGAAGTTGCTTTTCAATCTTACATTAGTCGCCAGCGGTCCATCTTTGAAAATATCATGACCAATCCGTACAATTCCTTTGGGCAAGAAAAACAAAAGATTAAGTATAACAATCACCCAAGGCGCCAAATCACAGATATGGAATCGCTGGGAAAAATCCAACTCGATCGACTATTCAGTGTGTACAAAGCTGTCTCTTATACACATCTGACGCT
>CAJXUM010000728.1 GCA_913060855.1 uncultured Lewinella sp.
TCTACACTATCCTCTTCGTCGGCAGCGTCAGATGTGTATAAGAGACAGCTTCTAGCCTCATACATCGCTTGACTAGAATTGGGGCTTTTGCATTGATAGTGGGCTTGGTACCCTTGCTTATCTTGTTGACGCAAACTTGGATTCTCAACAATCAAAATGAGAAATTAGACCATCAAAATCAACTGATCAACGGTCAGAATTTACTCTTGGATCAGCAGATCAACCTGGAGGAGGGAAATCGACGAAGTTCATATATATTCTTGATGAGCAATATCATGGATAAGATCGATGAGGAACTCAAAAATAGCAAGAATAGGAACCGACGATTGAGTGAAGAGCTGATCGGTCGAATTGTTTCTCTTAGTCATGCTTTTCGACCCTATCGCTATCTCGAAAATGACTCGCTTATACCGAATCCTTTAAGCCCCGAAAGAGGCCAATTGTTGTATGCGCTAGTGAATAGCAAACTAGAGTTGGCTACCTATGATAATATTTTCGAAAGAGCGAACTTCAGTCATTCTGATTTACCACGAGCCAATTTTTCGGGCGCCTATTTGCAAGGCGTAAACCTTTCCCAAGCTAATATTGAAGAAGGAAACTTCAAAGATGCCATACTAGATGCCGCCAATTTTCAATATAGTAATTTGCAACGGTCGATTTTTGATAATACGGAAATGATCGAGGCCAATTTTAGATCGGCTGATCTTCGCCATAGTGAATGGTACGATGTCTTGGCGCAAGGAGTGAATTTATCTTTTGCTAATGTAGGAGAAGCTTTTTTTAATGGCGATTTCTCTGAAGCTGAATTAGAAGGTATCCTGCTCCACAATGCTACCCTCAATTACGTCGTACTACGCAATTCCTTTTTCTTCAACAGCAGTTGGCTGGAGCGAATGGCGAATTATGGTTTGAAAGGAAGTTTTTCCATCGCTGAAAATTATACGGTAGTACAAGATTATTTATCCGATAGTCGGAAAAATGTAGTAGATACTGTATTTCGCTTAGTGCCACGCTTGGACTCGCCGCAGTTACAGGCTTCACTTTGCGAAAGTATCGTATTGAATATGATCAGAAGCTCAGAAGCTATTCAGTTGCTAGATCGCCAACAACGCCAACTGGGAGATCCCTTAAAATACATTGCACAGACTAGTCCATTTGGGGATGGTAAGTTAGTAGCACAAGATACTATCTACACCTTTTTACTGAGTACCCTTGATACTACCCAGTTTGATGCCAGAACTTGGGTTAAATTTGATCCGAGTGATGGAACTTTATGGACGATTTCCCCAACACTCGAAGATACGCTGGTTCAAACCTATGATGATCAGTTATGGACGGCCTTTTTGGAAACCTGCCAATGATGGTATTGTTGCCTGAAGCTAACTTTATGGAAAATAGAAGGCGCTTTTTTCTTATTGCCTATAGCTAGATGGATTCTCTGTCAACCAAATTATATCCTATGAATCCACTGTATTTATGGAAGAAATTTGCCTATTCAACGTCTCTGCCAATGATTACTAATTGTATTAATTCTCGTAAATAGGTCTAGTGTGTTGAGATACAGTGCCTGCTCCAGAAAAGAATGAACATCTAAGAAAATAGATGGTTAAAACTAGGTAAGTCTAGAAATACTAGAGGGAGCAAAGGCCTCTTGGGTAAGGCTACAAAACTTGGTAGAAAGCTACCCCCCATTGGCATAAAATTAGTGATAATTTGTACCTTCGGCGCGGTGGATAAAAAATCCTATTTACAGGTAATCGCTTCATTCCAATGACATGTCTCGCATAATTATAGTATCTAATCGCTTACCGGTGACGGTGAATAAGCGTAAGGGAGAATTGGTTTTTTATCCTAGTGCAGGAGGACTTGCAACAGGCTTAAATTCCTTGGATGAAAAATGGGATAAAATATGGGTCGGTTGGCCTGGTGAGGAGATTAAAGAAACTGAGCAGCAGCAATCAATCAAAGAGAGTTTACAAAAAGATCAATTGTTTCCAGTCTTTTTGAGTGGTGAAGAAATAGAGCTATTTTATGAGGGTTTTAGTAATAAGGCCATTTGGCCACACTTTCATTACTTTACACAGTATACCACCTACGACGATAGTTACTGGCAAGCATACTGCAAGGTAAATGGAAAATTTGCGGCCGTTCTACAGGAAATTATACAAGAAGGAGATTTGATTTGGGTACATGACTATCATCTCATGTTGCTGCCTGCTTTGATTCGGAAAGACTTTCCAAAAGCTTCCATAGGATTCTTCTTACATATTCCCTTTCCTTCTTATGAAGTCTTCAGAATTTTGCCTTGGCGGAAAGAATTACTCTTGGGCGTCTTGGGGGCTGATCAGATTGGTTTTCATACTTTCGGTTATATGCGGCATTTTCTAAGTGCAGTATACCGGATTGGAGGTTTTGAACATGAGTTTGGTAAATTGCAAATCAAAGATAGAACGATTAATGTAGACGTCTTTCCCATGGGGATTGATTATGATAAATATGCCAATCCCGTTTTGGATATTTATGAAGATCATGGCGCGTTTGAAATTAGGCGATTGGCGAAGGGAAAGAAATTGGTGATTTCCATAGATCGCTTGGATTACACCAAAGGTATTCCACAGCGAATTTTGGCTTTTGAAGAATTTATTTCTAAGCACCCAGAATACCACGATAAAGTCAGCTTTGTTTTGATTGTAGTGCCCAGTCGGGCCAATGTGGACCAATACCAGGAACTGAAACAACAAGTGGATACTTTGGTTGGAGCTGTGAATGGTCGTTTCGGTACCTTCAATTGGGAACCCATCAAATATTTTTACCGAGCTCTCTCTAAGGAGGAATTGATGAGTTTATATCGAGAGGGAGATATTGCCATGATTACTCCGCTAAGAGATGGAATGAATCTGGTAGCTAAAGAGTATATTGCTAGTAAAGACCAAAGTAAAAAAGGGGTATTGATTCTCAGTGAAATGGCCGGGGCCAGTAATGAACTTACGGAAGCCTTAATCGTTAATCCGCAGGACCTTAGAGACTTGGTCAGAATGCTCGAAGTGGCAATGACCATGAATGAGAAAGAACAACGATGGCGACTAGAAAGAATGCAAGAAAAGTTGCGAATATATACGCTCAAACATTGGGCTACGACTTTTGTGATGGAACAGAAAAAACTTATGGAATCTAAACCTCAACCACACACAAACCTTCTTGCAGGTACAAATAAGCAGCAATTGTATGCGGCTTATAAAAATGCCGAAAAGGCATTGATCATATTGGACTATGATGGTACTTTGATGAATTTTGATCCCGACCCACAAGCAGTTTTCCCCGATGAGGAATTGATCAAGTTATTGAAAGCGATGGCCGCGAAAGTAGGTCATTGTTTGGTGATAAATAGTGGTAGGGACAAGAAAACACTCAACCGTTGGTTGGGAGGATTAGAACTCGATCTGGCTGCTGAACATGGGGTTTGGGTGAAAAAGGGGGAAGATTGGTTTAAAAACGAAGGGCTAAAGACCGCTTGGAAGAGTAAAATTAGGCAAGTATTACAAAATGTGGTTGAGCGCACCCCAGGCTCATTTATCGAAGAAAAGGATTATTCTTTGGCCTGGCATTATCGGAGAATAGACCGGGATTTAGGAGAGAAGAGAGTTCGGGAATTTCGGGATGTGCTGATTTATTTGACGGCGAATTTAGATTTGCAAGTATTGGAAGGAAACAAAGTAGTTGAAATAAAGAATGCCGGTGTGAATAAGGGTAAAGCCACCCTGAATTGGTTGAATGAAGGTCCCTACGACTTCATATTAGCTATCGGGGATGATCATACGGATGAAGATATTTTTACAGTCTTACCCGCAGAGGCCTATTCCATAAAAGTGGGCTTGGGACAAACCAAAGCTCGTTTTAATGTACTGACTGTTGAAGATGTCCGAGAGATGTTGACTGAAATGGCAGAACAAGCGTAATAATGGTAAAAATGTTGAAATTTGATCTGAAACCCCATTTTTATTGCAAAAATTGCTCCATTGGCCTATCTAAATGGGGTGAAAAACCCCCAAGAATATTAAAACTTTTTGTACATTTGTTTAGAAGCTACTGCAAAATAAAGCTAAAACTTATCAAGATTTCCTTTTTTTCACATCAGAGAGAGCGCGTTTTTAGGGGCCCTGCCAACCTTCCTTTTGCAGGGTCTTCTTTTTTCCGTCAATTAACCTATGAATAGAGAAGGACTAGCCCAATTGTTTTATCGGGAAGTGGAGAAAATCACTGCCAACCCTGAATTGCAAAAACTGGAAAAAGTGAATGGTTTTTATCGTTTACTAAACCTGCTTTTTGTGGAGTTAACCCGTAAGGAACGCCTCCATTTTACTACACCTGTCTCTTATACACATCTGACGCTGCCGACGAAGAGGATAGTGTAG
>CAJXUM010000729.1 GCA_913060855.1 uncultured Lewinella sp.
ATACTATCGAAGTTATCCTGCAGGATTTTCGTAACAGCTTCACTATATTCTTCCGTTTTCTTATAACTCATAGTTTGCCCGTTTATTCACCATAATATTCCGCGTAAATATTCTCTGTCTCATACAACTTGATGCAGTGTAATTGGGCTTCAGTAAGGCGTGGGGCCAATTGCTGCCAGAATAGTATCACCAAATTTTCGGTAGTGGGCTGCATACCTTTGGGAATAAAGTCCACATCGAGGTTGAGGTTACTGTGATCTACTTTATCTGTGATGACCTCTTTAATAATCTTACTTAGATGTTTGACATCCATAATGAAGCCAGTCACGGGATCGGGTGTACCCTTTACCGTTACATACAACCAGTAATTATGTCCGTGCCAATTTTTATTAGCACATTTCCCAAAAGTGGTTGTATTTTTTTCGTCGCTCCAGGACTCCACCCATAATTTGTGAGCGGCGTTAAATCGCTCTCTCCTCGTTATATATACCATGTATATTAACCTTTTTAGGTTATTATAACTTTTAAACCATACCATTGGTTTAAAACAAGCGCAAATGTATACTTTTCACAGCAAAATTCCCGATTATCAGCTACCCTTTCCTCGGCAATGGCCAAGATTTGACCTTCTCCGATCATTTTGAGGGGCTAGCCTACACGGTAGATCAAGGTCAATTTTTGCAGAATACTTTGGCAATTCAAGTAGTAGCTATATTGAGGGAAAGGAGGTTTGACTTTGCATATGTCTAAGCGAATCCGACTTTTATCTAATTAATTGCTATTTTAACGGCGGTAGAGCGTTATATTAAGGCTTCATGGTTTTTATATGGATACATTAGCAAGGAGAAATATTAGGTTTCGTTTTTATGACTGGTTTAACAATCGCTGGGTTTATCATTCGATATTCTGGTTCTTCTTTTTATTGTTACTGACTATCATCGAAACTTACAACCAAAAGCATACCTTTCTCTATGCGCTGAGCAATGAGATCATCAATGTCTTTTTCTATGCGCTGGTTGTTTACTTCAACTTGAAATACCTCATCCCTAATTACCTGACTAAAAACAAGTTCCTTACCTACGGTGGCTTACTCATTTTATCTGCAGTTGTCATCACCCCCTTGAAGGTGATTGTCTTTTTCTTTAAATATGGTAATAGTCCGGAAGCCCAAAATGGCCTAATAGAAAACCTAAATTGGTATTTTATTTTCACCTTTATTATTGCTTCTGCTTCTACGCTAGTGAGCATCGTAAAGGACTGGGTGCAGCAGGTCACCGAAAAACAGCAGTTGCAAACCCAGACCATGCAATCTGAGTTGCGTTTTCTGAAATCTCAAATCAACCCGCATTTTTTATTCAACACCCTCAATAACCTATATGCACTAACGCTGAAAAAATCAGATAAAGCACCAGAGATCGTGATCAAGCTATCTGAGATGATGCGTTACATGTTGTATGAATGCAATGAAAAACGAGTACTTTTAAGCAAAGAGGTCAACTATATTCACAATTACCTAGACCTAGAGAAACTAAGACAGGGTAAAAATGTAGATATTAGTTTTGAAACCGATGGTGAAATAAGTGAACAAACTATCGCTCCCTTAATGTTTATCCCGTTTCTTGAAAATAGTTTTAAACACGGTCTGAGCAACCAAATATCAAAAGGCTTTGTTGACATTAGACTCAGTGCCGAACGCAATAAGGTGTACTTCTTTATCGAGAATAGTAAAGCGGAAAAGCTCCCACAAAAGGATAAAAATCGTCCTAGTGGAGGAATCGGATTGGTAAATGTCCACCGAAGGCTTAACCTACTCTACCCCGATAGCTATGAGCTCAATATAGATGATACGCCTACAACCTATGCAGTCAATCTTTACATTGAATTGGATTAACTCAACCTTAGACTATGATAAATGTGATTATCGTCGATGACGAACCCTTAGCGCAAGATGTACTAGAGACATACATTGATAAAATTCCAGAACTCAATCTGATAAAAAAATGCAATAATGCCTTTGAAGCGAATGATGCTTTAAAGAATAATGATATCGATCTCATGTTTTTGGATATTCAAATGCCTCAATTGACCGGTATTGATTTCCTAAAGACCTTGAGCAAACCACCATTGGTCATCTTTACTACGGCTTATCCCAACTATGCTATTGAGGGTTTTGAATTAGATGCTTTAGATTATCTGCTAAAACCTATTTCTGTCGATCGATTTATGAAGGCCGCTAACAAAGCGATCGATCAAGTTGGTTTACAGCAAAAGGATAGTGCGTCTGCCTCTCCTAGCCCCTCCGATGCGGCTCCCAAGCAAGACTATTTCTTTGTAAAAGCAGATAAGAAATTAGTTAAGGTCAATTTCAAGGAGATTATCTACATCGAAGGATTAAAGGATTATGTCATTATCCGAATGGATAGTAGTCGGGTAATTACACTCCAAACCATGAAAAGCTTGGAGCATAAATTGCCAGATGGCCAATTCATGCGGATCCACAGATCTTATATCGTCAATGTTGAAAAGATCAATGCGATTATCGGTAATATGGTTGAAGTTATGGAGAAAAACCAGGCGAAACACCTACCTATTGGTAAAAATTACCGCGAAGAATTATTAACGATGATCAATAAGAATCGACTCTAGCAAAGATGTCGTTAGCACAGGTATTGGTGGATCAACTAGCACTAGAATATGGTCTGGTGATCACTAATACCCAAAAGCTGAGAGGTGGCGATATCAATGAGGCCTATCGATTAGAAACAGCCACTGCTTCTTTTTTCCTGAAATACAATCAGTATCCGCAGGGATATGATATGCTGCAAACTGAAGCACTTGGATTGCAACAACTGGCTGCAACCAAGACCATTCCCATTCCTATCGTATACGGCTTTGGGAAAGTGGAGGGCTACCATTTTTTACTGCTCGAGGATTGGTCAGGGTATAAAGCGGGTAATAGCTTTTGGCCTTCCTTCGGTAAAGCGCTTGCCAGTCTTCATCAGCATAGCGCTCCTCAATTTGGCCTTTCCTATACCAATTATATCGCCAGTCTACAGCAATCCAATACATCACAAGAAGATTGGCCTACTTTTTACTGGAGAGCGAGACTAGAACCGCTTGTGCGCACAGCCGTCAACGCTAACTTGCTTTCTAAGGCCGATAGCCTAGCTTTTGATCAACTGGCTACCCAACTTGATCAACTTTTCCCAGCTGCTCCCCCAGCCTTATTGCACGGCGATTTATGGAATGGCAATTACCTAATATCCCCTACGGGTCAGGCAGGTTTGATCGACCCAGCCATATACTATGGTCATCGTGAAATGGATCTAGCGATGACCAGACTGTTCGGTGGGTTTTCTACTGACTTCTATGCTGCCTATAATGAGTTTTTTCCTTTAGAAAACGAATGGGAGGATAGATTGGCCTTGTGCCAACTTTATCCTTTATTGGTTCATATTCATTTATTTGGAGGTAGCTATGTGCAAGCCGTAAGAGAGGTGCTTAAACGCTATAATTAGGGGGTAAAATAAAAAAAGGGTATAGCCAGGCTATACCCTCCTACTAACAAACAAAACCAACTAAAAACCAAGTATATCTTGAAAGGAGATTACTGAAAAAACAAATCTCCTTATATACATTTTTTTTGATTCTTACTGTATAACGCTTTCAACACAGATGTAGTTCGATCTTTAAGAAATTTTAACATCCTAATTTTGTCTGCCACTTGTCATCTTCACAAAGGATCAAGATTTCGAGCTTATTATTACCCAACTTATTGGTTACTACTAAACGTTGGAAGGGCTCCAAACGTTGTTTCTAGGCTTAGTATCATTAAAACAATAACTTCCTCATTTTGAGCGAAACTCTTTTTGCGCCTGGCTGCGTTAAAAAGCCTCGCCTTATCTAAGATAGGCCTACGTTTTTTGCCTTGCCATCCACAAAAATAGCTGGCCCAAAAGGCCAACTTATTATTTCAATGATACTTAGAAATGGACAAAAAAAAAAGTCGCACTCAGTGCGACTTCTTCATTAATTATAATCCCATGAACATATCCAAAATAAAATTCTTTAGTCAAATTGTGGATGCAGGATGATGAAATTTTCTCTAATCTACTCTAACCGCTCGAAATTTCATCATCTGCACCAGTCGTAAAATCCATTTAACATTAGTTAAATATTTAGATTTACGTTATACTTTCTCAGCTACCGCTGAAAAAATACTTATATTCGCGACATGATTTAGTGCTTTCATAATCCCATGAACATTATTCGTCCCGGCATTGCAGTGTCGGGATTTTTTTTTGCCGCGAATTTAGTGCTGATCAAAAAATAACTTCTCGCTTTTGCTTATGATCTTTTAGCCCTGTACTTCGTTATTTTTTTCAGCTATAGTTGGGCTATACCTTCAAA
>CAJXUM010000730.1 GCA_913060855.1 uncultured Lewinella sp.
GCGTCAGATGTGTATAAGAGACAGGAATTGATCGCTAAGTAGGTCTTTCCATCCGCCGTTCGGTTACGACTTACGGCAAAGGCATTGGAACCTCTGGATTCATTGGGAGGTAGGGCCGCAACTTTTCCGCTAAGCAGTTTATTGAGTTGTCCATCCACTCCTGAAAGAAGAGCCATCCCAACCGTATAGCTTTTAATCAAATCTTTCGCTGTAACCGGAAACAGTTTTCTATGTAAGATTTCCTTTTTATGGTGAGCGGCATAGCTATTAACCCCAGCAGCATATGCCTCTAAGACCTTTTTGAAATCCGGACTAATATCCGTTTCATATTTTTCCTCGACGACATCACTTGCACCCAACAAATGAACACCCACATCGAAAATTGCGCCCTTCTTGCCATTAACCAAGCCTGCTAGTCCCTTTACAGGAAGCAATTGTTCTTGCATGGTTTTGAAATCATCTTCTGCCGTAGCCCAGGCAAAGCCATAGGCTACTTCCGCATCCGTTTTGGCGAAAATATGCGGAACACCCCAGGCATCTCTAATGATGGTGATTTTTTCTGGATTAATCTGCGCTTGTAGCTGAATACTGAAGAGGAAAAGTATTAATATTTTAAAGGCTTGCATATATTTGATTTATGAGCAGTTATTTTTGAAGGCAATGACTTGTTGCAAAACAGTTTCTGTGGAAAGATAATTATTTTTTCTCTTCCCTATGTTAAGAAAAAATGATAGCATGGGGAGGTTCTTATGTGAGTTTGGGGCCCAATTAGAATCATGCTTTAGACTTGATTTAGTTCAACAAAAAAAGCGAGAAATTGATTGTGATTTTATGCCTCTTTTTTCGATTAAGCCCTAAAAAGGCTACGCCATATAAATGAAAGCTTTTGTAAAACAGCTATATTTAAGCGGTCCTTAGGAAGTTATACCGACGTTGAAAGAATTTGACAAATTTTAACCACCCCCAAGTATTTAAGTTAAAACAAGCAAAAATGTACCAACTAAAACAATGCCTAGTTCTATTAGGCGTCCTTCTCTTATTTTCCTATTGTAATCAGCCTATGGATCAATCTGGTCCCCGCAAACTAGAAATCCTGTTGCTAGGTCATGATAGCGAACACCATAATTCAGAAGCCTACCTTCCTTTACTGGCGTCGGCTTTAACTCCCAAGGGTTTCAACTTTTCCTATTCCTCTGATTTGGCTGATTTAAATGAAGCCAATTTGCAGCGGTATGATGCCTTAATGGTTTATGCGAATCATGATGAAATCGAGCCAGCACAAGAAAAAGCCCTACTCCAATTTGTAAAGAAAGGTGGTGGCTTACTACCTATTCACAGCGCCAGCTTTTGCTTTCGCAATTCTGATGAGTATGTCGAACTTGTTGGAGGGCAGTTTAAATCGCATGAAACGGGTACGTTTACGGCCGAAATCATTGCGCCCGATCATCCTGCTATGAAAGGAGTAGACGCTTTTGAAACTTGGGATGAGACCTATGTCCACGATTTACACACCCAGGACCGAACGGTGCTCATGGAAAGAGTCGAAGGTGATCAAAGAGAACCCTACACTTGGGTCAAAGAATATGGCAAAGGACGAATGTTTTACACCGCCTTGGGGCATGATGAGCGAACTTGGTCTAAGCCCGGTTTTCATCGCTTACTAGAACAGGGGATTTTGTGGGCAGTAGGGGAGCAAAAAGCAGAAGCCTTGGCTCAATTGAGCTTTCCGGAACGGGCCTATAGCGAAGCGGTAATTCCCAATTATGAAAAACGCGATCCTGCACCGCTTTTGCAAGCCCCACTGGATGTTGAAGCCTCTCAGCAATTGATCCAAATTCCTCCGGGTTTTGAATTGGAACTCTTCGCTTCCGAACCTGATATCGTCAACCCCATTTGTATGAACTGGGATGAAAGAGGCAGACTGTGGATAGTCGAGACGCGAGATTATCCCAATGAAATAAATACCACGTTACTTGAGGGAAATGATAAAATAAAAATCTTGGAAGATACCGATGGAGATGGCAAGGCGGATAAGTTCACCGTTTTTGCGGAGGGCCTGAGCGTTCCTACGAGCTTGGTGTTTTCCAATGGAGGGGTCATCGTTTCTCAAGCGCCCTATTTCTTATTTCTGAAAGATACCGATGGAGATGATAAAGCAGACGTGAAGGAAGTACTCATGAAAGGTTGGGGGACTTCTGATACACATGCAGGGCCATCCAATTTGCAATATGGTTTTGATAATCAGATATGGGGCGTCGTCGGATACTCTGCCTATGATGGGATTGTAGGTACCGATACCTTGAAGTTCTCGCAGGCCGCTTATCGCTTCGAACCGGATGGTAGTGGCATGGAAATGATGGGAAAGACTTCCAACAATACCTGGGGACTAGGCTTTTCAGAGACCTTTGACGTTTTTATCTCCACGGCCAATAATACCCACAGCGGATACCTAGGGGTGCCCAATCGCTTATTGTCTAAAGCCGAAGGCCTTAATGTAAAAGGAGTACAAAAAATAGATGGCCACTATGCTTTCCATACCGTTACCCAAAACTTTCGGCAAGTAGATGTATTTGGTGGATTTACGGCCGCGGCGGGTCACCAGCTGTACACTGCTAGAAGTTTTCCTAAAGACTATTGGAATAGAATTGCATTAGTTTGCGAACCTACCGGGCACTTACTACACCAGGCGATTATAGAAAAAGATGGGGCAGGGTTTAAAGAAAAAGATGGTTGGAATCTCTTAGCTAGTGCGGATGAATGGGTGTCTCCAGTGCAGGCCAGTGTAGGGCCCGATGGTGCAGTTTGGATCTTGGACTGGTATAACTTCATTATCCAGCATAATCCTACCCCCACTGGTTTTGAAAATGGAAATGGGAATGCGCATATCAATCCTTTGAGAGACAAGCAGCACGGACGTATTTACCGATTACGACATAAAGCCGCGGTTCCTGAGCCTGCTATGGCTTTGTCTGCAGGAGATAAAGAAGGTTTGCTCGCTGGATTACGACATTCGAATATGCTTTGGCGTATGCATGCACAGCGACTCATTGTAGAAGAAGGCATCGAAGGTCTTGAAGAAAAACTATATGCCATTGTTGCTAATACGACTGTGGATGAGATTGGATTGAATAGCCCTGCGGTACATGCGCTGTGGACGATGCATGGTTTGGGACTAATTACGGAAGCTCATCCAGCGGCTTTGGCTGTCGCCCACGAAGCCCTTTCTCATCCTGCAGCAGGTGTGAGAAAGGCTGCTTTGATGTGTTTGCCAAAGAATGAAAAGGAATTAAACGTATTAATGGCAGCAGGTGTCTTCAAAGATCCCGATCTCCATACTCGATTGGCTGCTGTAGTAGCCTTGGGAGATATGCCCAGTGCAGACTTGGTAGGCGAAAACTTGTATGAATTGAGTCAGGATCCGATAGTAAAGAAAGACGATTGGCTATCGCGGGCAGTATATGCTGCTGCTGCCAAGCACAAGGCGAGTTTTTCTAAAGCGCTGCTGCGTGCAAAAGCAGAATTATTGTCCCAATTAGATAGCGAAGAATTGGGTGGGGATAAACAATGGCAAAGGCCTGAGCTGGATGAATCAGATTGGGCACCTATAAAGGTTCCCGCTAGATGGGAAGTAGCAGCGGGAAGAGCCTTGGAGCGTTTTGATGGTACCCTATGGTATCGACGTAAGATTGAATTGACGGATGAACAAGCTGCAGAAGGTGCTACGATCAGTTTGGGTATGGTCGATGATACAGATGTTACCTTTATTAACGGGCAACAAGTGGGGGGCATGAGTAATAATGTAGATGATAAGAGACTGTATTCCATTAAAAGAGGAGTGTTGAAGGCAGGTGAGAATACGATAGCTATAAAAGTGTCGGACGAGCGATGGCGAGGAGGGATTTATGGAGATATTGCAGATCTATTTTTGCAAGTGGGGCAAGAAAAATTAGATTTGTCGGGCGAATGGAAATACAAGGTAGAAAAGGTAATTCGATCTTCTCAATCGATCTTTGCATCTGGTATTTCTGTGGAAGATTTATTCATTAAGCACTATGGGCCCTATGCTAAAAAGATCGTGGGAACTGGAACTGGCGATGAGCAGGCTGTGGACCGGGAAATCGTGATCAAGACGATTCCTGAGCAGATGAAATATGATGTGACCAACTTGGCATTAAAGGCAGGAGAAACAGTAGCGATTGTCTTTGAAAATATAGATGCCATGCAGCATAATTTATTGATTGGAGCTATCGGTTCTTTGGACATCATTGGTGAGGCTGCCGACCTGTTGGCGCAGCGGGGAGGAGAAACGGTAGATTATATTCCCAATATCCCGCAAGTACTAGCAGCCACACCATTGGTCTGTCTCTTATACACATCTGACGCTGCCGACGAAGAGGATAGTG
>CAJXUM010000731.1 GCA_913060855.1 uncultured Lewinella sp.
CGGTCTCGTGGGCTCGGAGATGTGTATAAGAGACAGTAGATACACTGCGGGGCGGCATTATCCAGCTGAAATTGCAAAATGATAGCATGATGTCTGTTCCTATTTCCTTGATTCATAAAGTCAAGCAATCAGATCGTCACCAACAACTTTTTGCTGACGGGAGAACGGCGATTAGCGATGGGATCTATAGCCGATTGTCCTTTCAACTATTGAGTGGAACGGGAAATGGAATATCTTATAGCGCTGGCGATTACAGAGTTGATCCTTCCTTTGGTTTTGCCATGGGGGTATATTTGCATAAATGGTTAGCGGTAGGTGTCGGCACAGGCATCGATTTTTATGTAGAGCGCCGCGTCGTGCCGCTGTATCTTGAATCTAGGGTGTATTGGGGCAAAAATTCTCGTTCTCCCTTCGTAGGCATGCAGTTAGGCTATAGTTTTTTAATGGATAAGCGAGAATTCTTTGATGGATTCGAAGGAAAAGTGAGAGAAAGAGGAGGAGTGATGTTTTATCCGTCGATTGGATATCGATTCGCTGGAAAAGGTAAAACGGACTTTATGATTGATATTGGCTACAAATTTCAACCCCATTATTTCCGAGTCGACTATCCAGAAGGGTGGGGCACTATTTCAGAGGTAGAAAGACGTAGCTACAACAGTTTGTCCATTCGATTTGGATGGGTTTTTTAATGGATCACTGATTTGTCGCAAAGAAAGTGAATTTGACGCTTTAATTGATTGAGCTTTCATTTGCTATGCTTATTTTTGCGGCCAATTACCTGATCCAATACGTATGAAAAAATTCATTCTAAGTCTGCTTTCTCTGTTAGCCTCCATTTTGCTTTGCGCGCAAGCTCCTTTAGCTGACCTCTCTTCGCCAGAAAACGAGTTGAATATCAATCTAAAACGAACCACGGAAAAGATCGTTTTAGATGGGCATTTAATGGAAGAAGTCTGGCAACAATCCGATAATGCAGCCAATTTTTGGCAATATTTCCCGCAAGATACTGCCACTGCATTAGGTCAAACGGAGATCAGAATGACCTATGATGACCAATTTCTCTACGTTGGCGTAAGGTGTTATACCTCGGGTTCTGACTATGTGGTTCAATCCCTGAAACGAGATTATTCCTTTTCTGGAAATGATAATATTACCCTTCTTTTTGATACCTATAATGATAAAACGAATGCCTTTGTTTTTGGTATGAATCCATTAGGGGTGAGGCGCGAGGCGCTGATTTCTAATGGAGGTCGTACGAGAGGGGAGAGTACTTTTTCCTCTTCTTGGGATAACAAATGGTATGGCACCGCCAAAATAAAAGGTGATTATTGGGAAGCTGAATTTGCGATCCCCTTTAAGACCCTGCGCTTCCAGGAAGGAAGCACCGAGTGGCGGTTCAACTGCTACCGCCGAGATACCCAGCACAATGAGTTGTCTACCTGGGTGCCGATCCCTCGTAATTATATCATCATGGATCTCTCCTTTATGGGCCGTATGACCTGGGATGAGCCGCTGAAAAAACCAGGATCAAATATCTCAGTGATCCCCTATTTAACGGCGGGGATGAATCGAAACTTTGAAGATACCGAACAAGACAAAGCCAATTGGCCGGGGAATATCGGAGGAGATGCTAAAATCGCCCTCACCTCCGGTCTCAATCTCGATTTGACCGTCAATCCCGACTTTTCGCAGGTAGAGGTCGATGAACAAGTGACCGATTTAAGCCGATTTGAGATTCTCTTTCCTGAACGACGGCAGTTTTTCTTGGAGAATGCCGATCTCTTTAGCAGTTTTGGGTTGACCAGGGTCAATCCTTTCTTCTCACGGCGAATTGGCGTGGTGCGTGATACCGCAACCGGACAAAATATCCAGAATCCGATTCTTTATGGCGCACGCCTTAGCGGAAAAGTCAACAATAATTTACGAGTTGGTTTGTTGAACATGCAAACGGCCAAAGAAGAAGAAAATGGCCTTCCTGCTTTCAATTATACGGTAGCTAGTTTGCAGCAAAAAGTATTTAATCGTTCCAATGTTTCTTTCATTTTTGTCAACAAACAGGCGATCAATGGGGAAGAAGGTAACGAGAATTACAATTTGTACAATCGAGTAGCGGGTTTGGAATATCGCTTGGCATCTGAGGATACCAAGTGGACGGGCAAGGCTTTTCTACATATGGCTTTTACCCCGGAGGAGGAAGATCACAAATTTACCCATGGTTTTCAGCTAGAGTTTTTAGAGCGAAGATATCGAGCCGAATGGGCGCACCTTTTTGTGGGGCAGGGATACGATGCAGAAGTCGGCTTCGTTCCGCGAAAGGACTATCTACTGATGAGTCCAGAATTTCAGTTCCTATTTTTCCCTAAGCAGGGTAATATCAACCAACATAGCCTCAACCTGGATTCCCGCTTTTTCTTGCAAGTGGGCAAAGATGGCAACAAGATTGTCTCTTCCTATGGTTTATCGGAGCGACAATTAGAGTTGGAATGGGAAATTCGATTTAGGAACAATACAGAAGCTAGTTTTACTTTAAAGGAAGATGAATTGACCCTGCTCAATGATTTTGATCCTACACGATTGCAGGCTGATAGTATCTTTTTATCAGCGGGTTCCTCTTTTCATTTTTTAAGTTTTGAAGCCGGCTTTGAATCGGATCAACGCAAGACGTTCTTTTTTGAGGTACAACCAAATTTTGGCCAATTCTATAATGGTTTCCGAGCGGGTTTGACGGGTAACTTTACTTTCCGCTATCAACCTTATGGATCGATAGGAATTGCTTATGATTACAACTACATTCGCCTGGATGATCCTTTTGAACCCGTCAACATTTGGCTGGTGGGACCACGAATTGACCTGACCTTCTCGAAAAATCTTTTCTTCACCACCTTTATACAATACAATAACCAACTAGATAATCTCAATATCAATACGCGTTTTCAATGGCGTTTCCAACCTGTATCGGACTTTTTCTTGGTGTATACCGACAATTATATCACCGACCCTTTTAGTCAATTCAGCGTGCGCAATCGGGCCATCGTGGCCAAGCTTACTTATTGGTTGAATCTGTAGTTAGTTGTTGACATATCGGCTTTGTTCACTATCGAACATCTTTTGTACATTTTTGAACAGTATTTTAAGGAGTAGGTTTTTTAATTGATTGAAATTCAGTTGGTTATGTAATTGGCATAAGCTTTGGGATTTATTAGTAGTTCAATCACCAAGTACCTAATCTCCGACTAATGTTACAACACTACCTAAAGGTTGCTTTTCGCAACATGCTGAAATATAAAGGTTATACCGCTATCAATGTAGCAGGTCTTACCATTGGTTTAGCCATTTGTTTTGTTCTTTTTTTGTGGGTAAAAGATGAGCTGAGTTATGATCGTTTTCATGAAAATGCTGATCGTATCTACCGATCTCAATGGGAGGCGAGATTTGGAGATAATGAATGGAAAACAGCCATGGTTCCTGTTCCACTAGCGGGGACGATGGAGCGTGAGTTTCCCGAAGTAGAAAAGGCCACCCAGCTCTACAAGGGCAATATGAGTCTCAAATTGGGCGATGACTTTGTAAGAGAAAAAAACTTCCTCTTTGTAGATGAAGCTTTCTATGATGTTTTTACCATCCAATCGATAGATGGAGATGCTAAAATAGCAGAAGCCGATCTCAATGCAGTCTTCCTCACCCAAGCTTCTGCTCAACGGTATTTTGGCAGTACTACCGATATTGTAGGCAAAGAACTAGTCAGAAATGATGGTAAAGTGCTGACCATTAAGGGAATTGTACAAGGCTTCCCCTCCCAGTCTCACCTGCAATTTGATTTCTTGGCCTCCATCAAGAATTTACCTCACTTAGAAAGACGCAAAACGCAGTGGGGATCAGCCAGCTGTTATACCTACTTTTTATTGAATGAATTGGCGGACCCTAATGCACTGGATACTAAACTACAAGCTTACGTCGATGCCAATATCGCAGATGAAGATTTCCGTGTGGGTAACAATTTCACCCGTTTCCCCTTTCAATCGATTACATCGATACACCTAAAACCCAACCTATCTTCGATCTGGATATTTGGTATTATCGCCTTTATCATTTTGGTCTTAGCGGCGGTTAATTTTATCAACTTAGCGACGGCTCGTGCCATTACTCGCGCTCGCGAAATCGGTTTGCGGAAAGTGATGGGATCAAAACGGAGTCAGCTAGTGGGGCAGTTCTTTGGAGAGGCTTTTGCCTATGTCGTGATCTCGGTTGTTTTTGCTATTTTTCTAGCAGAAATAGTGCTGCCTTATTTCAATGACCTATCGGGAAAAAGTTTGCAGATTGACTTTCTGAATACGCCTTTTGTTTGGTTGTTACTAATCGGTCTAGTACTGTTTACGACCTGTCTCTTATACACATCTGACG
>CAJXUM010000732.1 GCA_913060855.1 uncultured Lewinella sp.
ATCAGCCTCGGTCTCGTGGGCTCGGAGATGTGTATAAGAGACAGCTTCTATACCGCTATTCCTACTATTGGAGGAGAAGCCAGAGGCTACCTATCCTGTGTGGCTAGACAGGGACGACAGAGGAGAGATCGGCTAGATACGAGGCAAAGCCCTCCCTCAGCAGTCTATCTTCTCGCTTCCGTCTTCTAAATGCCTAGCAGTATGGCCACTATTCATATTCCCATTTATATAGCCAAGGATCTTTGGTGTCTATTTGGAATTGTCTCAGCTGCTGTTGCATCCCTGTCAAAATTTCGAGATGTGTGGCCTGACTAGCTAGATTGATGGTTTCGAATGGGTCTGTGGAAATGTCATACAATTCAAAGCGAGGTCGATGGAGGAATTCGGCGATGGGTTTTTCTCCCAGTTTATCTAAGCCTTTATTCAATACACTTTGCCAGGTTTTGGAAGCAAAGAGGTCGGAAGCGAAAGGATAGTCTAAGCCATCCGCTAAGTTCATGATCAATTTGTATTTTTCACCGCGAATCACTCTCATCGGATAATACATGGTCACTTCGTGAAAAGTATGTGAAGCATAGACGGCCTGTCGCGACAAAGAATTGCCTGTCAAGGCTGGTCGTATGGATACACCATGCGTGGTGATTTCACTGTCTTCTACTTCCGCATAATCTAGAAAAGTAGGTAAGAGATCTGGCCAACTTACCATTTCATTATTGATATTTGCTGCCTTTTGCCCTGGCGCCTTTACGATACAGGGCAACTGCATGCCTGCTTCATAAAGCGTGGTCTTAGCTCCGGGGAAAGCCATCCCATTATCCGAAATATAGACGATCAAGGTATTGTCGAATTGTCCACTTTCCTTTAAGTAGGCGATAAGTTGTCCGACTCCAGCGTCCAACCTAGAAATCGATTGATAGTACTGCGCAATTTCTGCTCGCGTTTCTGGTGTATCTGTCAAAAAGGCGGGAACAAGAACCTCCGCTGGATCGTAAATTACGGGTGTCACACCCGGATAGCCCTTTTTCTGATTGCCAAATCGATCGGGCTGATGCGGAAGCTCCTTAGCAAAACCGCCACCGCGATGCGGATCGGAAAAACAGAAATAGAGGAAAAAAGGGTTCGGATCATCCGCCTGTACAAAGTCTTTTGTTTTTTCGGCCATCTCCACAGCACTGCGACTATTGGCCTTGAAGACTTCCTGAAAATGGTAAACGGACTCGGGCGCAACATGATACTTACCGATTCTAGCTGTCCGATAGCCAGCCTTAGCCAAGACTACTGGCATGCTTTGTATCGTATCATAAGAACTAAAATGATGATAGCTATGCTGGTGGCCAAAATGGCCATTAGCATGATTGTGTTGTCCACTCAAGATGACGGAGCGACTAGCACTACAACTAGCTGTCGTACAAAAAGCCCGATCAAACCGAGTACCCGTAGCTGCCAGCGCATCCAAATGTGGGGTTTTAATGACCGGGTTTCCATAGGCTCCGATGGCATCTTTGCCATGATCATCTGCGACTAGTAGAATGATATTGGGTCGGTCATCCTTAAGCTTGGGATTTACTGAGTCAGTCGTTTGAGATTGACAGGAAAATAGCAGGAGCAAAAGGATAACTGCAGAGATCTTCATGATTAAGGTTGGTTTTTCTATTAGTCGTTGTTGAATGAAAATAGAAAAAAAATGAGAGCTAAGCCGTAGTGAGGAAGGAAAAAGACGATTTAGCAAAGATGTATAATAAGTAGACAAAGCACGATCCGTACCTATTTTGCTTCTTGGAGATACTTCAAAAAGAAATGAAGCGGATAAAAAATACCAAAATGACTTAAATCTCATGAATCTTCAATGCCAAACTCTTCGGAATATCTAGTCGCTCTAACTGACTAATAGTCGCATCAATTTCTGCTGCTGGGACCGCAAGTAAGGATAAAATCAAGCGAGAAGATTGTGGAATAATCTCTGCTGGTGCTAGGTACTCTCCATTCATTGCTTTGAGGGCCAAGGCATGAAGCAATCCCTTGATGGTAAGCGAGATCAAGGGCAGGTCTTCTTCACCTAAAGAAGAGCCCTTGTTGTTGATAAAGGCTTTCATTCTAGGGTGTTGCTTCAACATAACTTCCTCCGAGATTTTATAGGATCCATAAGCGATCACATATAATTCTGCTGTGTTACGGTTACTCAAGAAAGATTGAATGTGGATGGCCATTTCGCACACAAGACGTAAATAAATATCTTCATCCGGCACCAGCTCCAATGATTTGGCAATCACCTTCAAGAAGGTTTCGTCCGCAATATGAAAAAAGATGTCTTCTTTGTCTTTGTAAAAGTGATAAAGCGTACCAGTGCTGATCTCAGCCTTCTGTGTGATCTGACGAATGGTCGTATTGTCAAAGCCTTGCTCTAGAAATAGCTGTCTAGCTGCTTTAATGATCTTTTTCCTGACCTCCTTTTCGTGTGTCTTGCGTTTCATAACGAATATTTAGCAATCAATAATACTTTTTATTTAGAACATGTTCTAAATTTTTGGAGATTATTTTTTTTTGGGTAATTTAGCAGGAGAATAGAACGTGTTCTAATTTTAATGAAAAATATAAAGTTATGGCCAATTACCTAAATATGGATACGCTCCGGTTTCAACTTTTCGATGTGATGAAACTGGAAGATATATTCGGATATGATCACTTCAAGGACTTTGATAAGGATGATGTCAATATCCTATTGGATTCTATCAAAGACTTTTCTGATCAAGAACTCTACAGTTGCTTCCGTGAAATGGACGAGCAACCCGCTCATTATAAAGATGGCAAGATTATCGTTCATCCACAAGTGAAGACGATGATGAAAAAAGGCGGTGAACTGGGAATGATTGGTGGTGTTTTTGATTATGAGGACGGTGGCATGCAAATCCCAGGTTTGGCCTTTCAGGCCGTTAGTTTTATCATGGAGGCCGCTAATAACCATCTACCAGGCTATATCGGCTTGACGACCGGAGCTGCGGGCTTGATTTTGGCCTATGCCAATCAGGAATTGAAAGATACTTATACACCGAAAATGTTGGCGGGTGATTGGGGTGGCACAATGTGTTTGACCGAACCACATGCGGGAAGTTCATTGTCGAATATTAAGACCGCTGCTTACCCACAAGAAGATGGAAGCTATAAAATCAAAGGACAGAAGATATTTATTTCTGGTGGAGATCATGAGTACTGTGATAATATAGTGCATCTTTTGTTGGCTCGAGTAGATGGTGCACCCGCAGGTACGAAGGGTATTTCTTTGTTTGTCGTGCCCAAACGTCGTATAACTGCGGATGGTTTAGCCGCAAATGATGTGCAAACGGCAGGTGACTTCCAGAAGATGGGACAGAAGGGATATTGCACTACACACTTAGTATTTGGTGAGAATGATGATTGTCAGGCCTGGTTAGTAGGAGAGGAGAATAGAGGACTGACTTATATGTTCAAAATGATGAACGAGGCAAGAATTGGAGTAGGTAGAGGAGGTGTAGCGATCGCAAGTGCAGCTTATCATGCTTCTTTGCAGTATGCGAATGAACGTCCACAGGGTAGACGCATTCAAAATGGCGGTAAGAAAGATATCAATGCCGAGTCCACTTTAATTGTCAATCATTCTGATGTACGCCGGATGTTGTTGTTACAAAAAGCCATTTACGAAGGAGCCTTGAGCTTGGTATTCCAGTCGGCTCGCTATCATGATTTATCGCGAGTGACGGAAGGGGAGGAACAGGAAAAGTACCATTTGTTACTAGAACTTTTGACGCCGATTACAAAGACCTATCCGTCTGAAAAAGGACGTGAGGCTATCGATAATGGGTTGCAAATTCTAGGAGGTTATGGTTTCTGTACGGATTTTGTCCTGCAGCAATACTATAGAGATATTAGAATCTTTGCCCTATATGAAGGAACTACGGGTATCCAATCTTTAGATCTTTTGGGCCGTAAGGTGACGATGAATAATGGCAAGGCACTGCAACTATTAGTTGAGGAAATGCAGAAGACGATTGAAGGAGCCATGACCTATGATGCACTTCGACCCTACGCTGCTGCATTAGGCGAAAAAATGAAGCTAACCCAGAAAGTGCTCGCGCATCTACTTGGTTTTGCGATGAAAGGAGAATATGAAGAGTTTTTGGCAGATGCGACCATCTTTATGGAATTCATGGGAACTGTGGTGATTTCCTGGCAATGGCTACGATTAGCCACTGTGGCCAAGGAAGCCCTAGTGACTGGCAAGGGCGACTTTTCGGATGAATTCTATGAAAGCAATATCCATACGATGAAATTCTTCTATAAGTATGAGTTGACGCGTACCAGTGGACTAGCGGATATTTTGATGCTGTCTCTTATACACATCTCCGAGCCCACGAGACCGAGGCTGA
>CAJXUM010000733.1 GCA_913060855.1 uncultured Lewinella sp.
GATCAGCCTCGGTCTCGTGGGCTCGGAGATGTGTATAAGAGACAGCACCATCACCGCATCGGAGCCGGCCACGGAGAAGCTGATCAGACAGCGCTCATAATCCGGATAGAGGCAGTTGATCTCACCCCAGGTCCAGTTCTGCTGCTCAGTTTGGGCCAGCGCATCCAGATCCAGAATGGTTTCCCAGTCCGGCTCGTCCTGACGGTATTCGTCCAGCGTCGTACGACGATAGAGCCCGCGCGGGTGCTCGGCATCGCGCCAGAGGTTGTAGAGGTAGTCACCACGGCGTGTCACAGAAGGAATGCGGGCGTCGCTGTTCAGTACTTCCAGTGAACTCTCATACAGCGTCTCATACATGGGATGAGAGCTAAGCTGTGGCAGCGAGCGTTGATTCTGCTCTTCCACCCAGGCCAGTGCTTCCGGGCTTTCCACCTCCTCCAGCCAGAGGTAGTCATCTGCCCATACGGCAGAGGACAGGCAGAGGGTAAGCCCCAGGCCCAGTCTTAGGCTTAGGACTGGGATAAATGCAGTGCTGGGGCGCGTGGTGGCAGGCATTGTAGTGCTCCTTGTTATAGATACCATCGTATCGTAGCCAGAACAACATTGTCCCAGTTCAAGCGTTGTTTTGACGTCTTTAGGCGACTGAGTGAAACCCTAAGAGTGACAATTGTCATGGTTCAGGCTGAATTATTCCCTAAATTGACCCTCAACCTAGCCATTTGGCTAATGACCGGTTGGCTATTCATCGGTCAACATAGATGAATGGACGCAAACGAATAATAACCAATAAGGAGGCAATCGTGGCGACCCTGGTTTACTGCCGTGGCTGCGGTGACGATTTAGATGCCAGTGCCATCTCCTGCCCGCAATGCGGCGCACTACAGCGCTTCAAACCACCCAAGAGCAAAGTGCTCGCTTCACTGCTCGCCATCTTCCTGGGCGGCTTCGGCTTCCACCGCTTTTACCTAGGCCAGTGGTGGGGTATCTTCTACCTGCTGTTCTGCTGGACAGGTATCCCATTTATTGTCGGTTTTATCGAGGGAATTGTCTTTCTTTGTGTGAACGGGTCTACCTGGGATGCGAAGTATGGGGGAGATTTGTAGTATGACGTTGCAGTGATTAAGAGCAAAAATACGCATTATGGGAATTGTTAGCGGCAGTCATTATAAATTAATGCTATATACGGATGTCTAATGGATAAAGGTTTAATAAGTTTTTTTGAAATGAGCGCATGTGGATTTTACAGTACTAAAGTAAAAGATCCTTCTCGTGTCGAGGGATCCTTAGAAGAGACTATATCCAGTTTTTGTGCATGGGTGAAAGATAGGGATTTTAGCCAGACGGTACCTTGGGATGTGCAAAGTCACCCCAAAAGGGTTCAAATCTATTGTAAAAGTATTGCGCAAGATCCGGATACAAAAGATGCTCTTTTAGTGTTGTGGAAGCGCTTTGGAGATGATAGTGGACAAGTAAGTGGTATTTCACCTGATGCAAAAGTAGGCCAAGATAACAGCGACTCAATTAAAATTGACCACAAAGTCAAAGGCCAGAGTGCAATTTTTGGTCAGCCGATGTATTACTGGGTAATACCAGAATACAATGTAATAGCGACAGTAAATTTTCCTCATTCTTGTGCTGCAACAAAAGACGTATGTGAATACATTAAAAGATGTATTGATTACCGAATTAAACATCCAAGAAAAACAATAAAAGAAGTGGAGGGGGTAAATCCAAATAATGGCGACGCTGTTATTAAGAAAATAGTGACTTATAAATCAGGTGAAACTAAAGTTAATATGCGGTTCAAATTTCAAGCCCATACTAAGGAGTTAGATTCGCGTAAGGCTAATGCAAAGCGTCTTTCGGATACAATTAGCCATTTAGTGATTAGGGATACAATATCTACAACGAAAAGTGATGATAAAGACCCATTTTTCAGAATATGGTCAAAAATAAATAATAAGAAAAAGTTCAGTAAACATATTGAAATTATTGAGGAGGTTAGTTTAACTCCTGACGAGGTCTCTGACATTATTGAAATTCATGATTTTGAATATAATCCAAGTAATAAATGGAATAATATTGGATTTAGGGAGGGTGGGCAGGAGCATACAAAATGGTTTAGTAAATATGTCAGTAGAGAGCATATCTTGCTTAAACCACTAGGTGCTAAATTTAACTACTACTCAGCAAAAACTGTATTAGATAAGTTGGTGAAGGATAGGTCAGACTTGCTGTTACAGTTTTGTTCAGAGGAATATAAAATTGACGCCTTGGGTTAGTTGTTGTGATTAATAATAATCTAATTAATAATTTATCCTTAATATTTTCTTTTTTAAGAAGTAGATTTTTTTCACATTCATTGTATGTTGTTTTTGCACTATTTCTTGGGTTCAGTTTGTTCGATCACGTGGGTTTGAATAGTTTGAGCCCAGTCCTATCAAAATTGCAGAACTTGTCTGCAGCAGTATTTACTCTGTCGGGTATATGGGTTGCCTATTCATATCCTCAGGCAATATCTGCTTATACATCTCCTGATACTGTCAAAGTTATACCTACAGATGAAACTAAAAGAATTGAGAATCTGGTTCTGATTATTATTACATCCGCATATGTTATTTCTTCTTTGCTTATATTTGACTTTATGTATCTTTTGCTACGAGACTCTGAAGTCTACAAAGAATTTAGAATGCATTTTAAATTGATAGGTTTGTCATATGTCAGTTATTTGTCTTTTTTGCAGATTAAGGCAATATTCGTTGTCATGTTGACTAATATTGTTTTTGTTAATGAGCTTCACAGAAAAAGAACAGAAAAGATAGCGAATGATGACTTGTGAACTTATCTCCCTTGTGGCGTAATATTATGAGAGTTATACGTGACACAAGAGTTTACTTAATTATTCTTGGATAAGGAGTGCTGATGGAATTTCCTAAGGTTTTTGTTTCATACTCTCATGATAATCTGAAGCATAAAATGTAGGTTCTAGAACTTGCAACTATGTTAAGGAAGTCAGATGTGGATGCTGCTGTAGATCAATCGGACTTGCATCCGAGTAATGATCTTCCTCTATTCATGGAAAGGAACTGCAAATGCGAGCGTTAAATGCTAGTTGCTGCCTTAGCATTTGACGTAAAAAAACGGGCAGCACGACGAACGGAGATGGAACCATGTCAAAGACTGGAGAAAAGCCTGGAAAGGGCACCTATACATGCACAAACTGTGGAGAGACAGTCACTCTTGATGACCATGATGACACGCTCCCACCATGCCCTCGGTGTCACCAGACCAACTATACCCCTTAAACTGATTCGCCTTTCTAGTATAGGAGATAAAAATGGGAATTAAACCTGGTCCAAAAAGAACTGCCAAATCTACTGGAAAACCAGATAGGCGTCAGCGGGACAATAAAAGTACACCTGGGAATACTCCATCGCTTAAGTCACATAAACATAAAAAGGGCGATTAGTATAACCAGAGGGCACTTAACAAACGCTTTCAGACTGACGCCAAAACCTACGTTTTTTGTGTAACTCTCTACGTTCAAACACTAACACTAAAACACTCCGGGTTTGGCGTAGCTGAAGCGGGAGTTATGTGTCCGATCTACCTACCACGAAATACAGGAAGATAAATGAGCAAAACAATTGGAAAATGTACCTGCGGTTCTCTGGAATTTGCGTGTGAGGGAGACCCAATAAATTCTGTTTTCTGTTATTGCTCCTCCTGTCAGCAGCTCACAAACGCTGATAAGTGGTTTGGCCTCTGGTACCCCAAGGGTAATATGAAGCTCCTGAAAGGGGAGCCTCTGGTATTTACTAGAAAAGGTGCATCAGGTAAAAACATGGAACACCTGTTTTGTGGCGATTGCGGTACGACGATTGCCGCATTCTGTGAAGCGGGGGATTTCTATAGCGTTGCTGCATCCTGCCTGAAAAATGGTAGAGAGTTGCTGCCAAACATGCTCATATATACTTCTCAAGCGGTGAGCTGGGCGCAATTCCCAAGTGATATCCCAAAATTTGATATTTTGCCACCAGGAATGGGCAAGGCTTAGCCCTTATGGCGGCTACTCCGGGGGTGGTATCGAATGATTGCCTTGATTAGCTGCAGCAAAGCCATTACATTCGCGTCTTTCTGCTACCTTCACCCCTAAGCAATCAGGCGAGTCTCCGTCCATGGCCACCAAACCCAGCATCCACAAATTCACCATCGCCCTCAGCGATCTCGACCGCGACATCTACGACGCCCTCAACCTGATCGTAGCCCGCCATCCCTCCGAAACCATCGAACGTATGATGGTTCGCGTGTTGGCGTTTTGCTACAACGCCAGCGAAAACCTGATTTCTGTCTCTTATACACATCTGACGCTGCCGACGAAGAGGATAG
>CAJXUM010000734.1 GCA_913060855.1 uncultured Lewinella sp.
ACGAGATCAGCCTCGGTCTCGTGGGCTCGGAGATGTGTATAAGAGACAGCTCTCAAAGAGTAGGAGCACATCTGGATTGGCTTGTAATAAGCCCTCCGTCGAAAGTGCTTTGAATCCTTCAAAACTAGTAATGGCATTCTCCCCACCCGCCAATTCAATCATTGCAGCTGCGGGAGTGGCTGTCCCGGCCACCATCATGTTTCCAGTCCCTCTAGCATAAATAAATAGGACGCGAGGTTTACCAGAAAAGTTAGAGATTCGGTTTTCTAAGGCCACTTGATCACTCACTATAGCTGATGCTAAGTCAGCCACATCATCCTGCGTAGCTAGTTGATCGGCTAATTGCTGGGCCATTTTCACTGGATTCTCTAGGCTATTTTCTTTCTCAAGAAATAGTATTTCGATGCCACTACCCGATAAGGTAGTAAGTTGGTCATTCTCTTCTGTTCCCTTTTCTGCGATAATCAAATCAGGTTGTAAGCCTAGAACAGCTTCAGTGTTGAGCTGCCGAACATGCCCTAGTCGAGGAATAGCTTGCAAGTGATCTGCTGGATAAGTGCTAGTGACATCAATCCCCACGATATTACCCCCTTGACCCATGGCAAAAAGTAATTCGGTGATGGCACCGGAGAGCGATACAATTCTTTCATATTTTTTGTCCGTTTCTGGCTTGGATACTTGCTGCTGACCCTGACATGCCAATAAGGACAGGAGAAGAAATACCCAATAGGTTGTTTTTATTCTGCTTTGCATAGTCAAAAGGGACTTGGTTTTATCTAACAAATAGGGTTTGCGTAAATTGTCCTTCGGGTGATTGTAGACGAATCCAGTATTGACCAGAGGTAATGGTATCGGGAATTTGGAATTCATAAGCATTCAAACCTTCTTGTGTACTTAAAGATCTTGTCCAAAGCCGTTGACCCAGTGTATTGAAAATACTTACCTCGACTGACTCTAATTTGTTTTCTAAGTCAAGACTAAGTGTAAAAGTTTGCTGGGTAATTGGATTGGGGTAAATAGCCCAGCTCGCTCCAGGAGGAGCCAAATTTCTGTTGCTTGATAAAAGCCCAAGGTCAGTTTGTTCAAACGTGGCCGTTCCGGTGCTGGATCCTTCAAAGTCGATGAATGCTAGTTTATACAATTGGTTATCAGGCATTTTGACGATAAAACTGAGACTATCTTCCAAAAACCAACCACTAGTAAAGCTAAATCCTTTCCAATCTGATCCGATAACATCGATCCTATCCTGAAACTCAAATGAAGTTTCTTGGCTTACATCTACGACCGGAATTCCTTCCACTCTAGCCACTTTGATATTGGGATGACTTAGGAGTCCCGTCACGTCATAGTCAATATATCCGCCCTGCTGATCATCCAGGGGAACATTGTAACGACAATAAACCAAATCCCATTCCGCTGGGATTACATCAACCGTGCTATTGGAAGTAAAGGAAAAGTAGGCCAAGCCCGAGTCTGAAAAGTCGGCTTTATCAACGGTAGCACTGACTTCATTGGCACCGTCTAAATCAGCATGACGTAGATAATAAGTGGTCAGTACTAGTGAGTCGACAATGAATTTTTTAAGGCTTCCATCCCGTTGCTTAATGACAAATACCTCATTGCCAATGACCTGATTGATACCTGGATTGTAAATGCCCCAGCCGTAGTCGATAGGATTGTTAGGGTCTCGGCTATTATTCAAGGCGCCATATGTCCAGGATTCTTCGGTATTGAATAGACGCGCTCCAATGTTTGTTTCCTCAATTAGATCTGAAAAGTCGTTACTAGGTGCTTTATAGAATTCTATGGCTGGTGGTGCATTATCGGTGGAGAGTGGCGCAGATTCATTCACATGGATACCGCCGTCTTGTAAACCGAAAGCGGTAAAGACTATGTCCCAACTTTCATTGGGAATAGTAGTCGACTCAAAATCACTGAGCTTAAAATAGGTCTGTTGAGCATATTGCGTACCAGTGGAAATCTCTCTGTATTGGCCGTGGAGACCACCAACACAAGTTAGGATGAATAGATAAGGTAAATATGCTTTCATAGTGTTATTTTATTTAGACAAATTCTTAATAAGAACAAATCTACAGCACCCCACCTGTATTCACAATACCTAGTGTTGGTACAATTATGTTAGTTTTTTGCTAATGATTTTAATAACAATTAGGTAGGCTGATACCCAAAAATGGGTAATAACAATTCGTATGACTCTTTAGCATATAGTTATCTCTAATCATTTATTACTATTGGACCTATGGAAATTTGTCCTTCGAACTTAAGCGTATATTTAGGAGTGATTTATCCGAGTCGAAGGAATATTGATAACTCTAAACTTAATCTATAATATCTAATATGAAACACCTCTCTCTTTTACTACTCAATATTTTAATGGTAGCCATTACCCTCCAAGGTCAAACACCATTTGTATTTGCCAATAAGTCTATTTCACCAGGTACCAAAGCTACTTTCCGCCTACCGATCACGGATGGGACGGATAGCACTTTTATTCCAATAAGTGTGTTTCATGGCCGGCAGGATGGGCCTGTTCTAGGGATTACAGCGGGCGTACATGGCTATGAGTATCCCCCGATTATTGCAGCGCAACACATTGCGCAAGAATTGGATCCAGCCGGGATGAGTGGTACGGTGATTTTAGTACAAATAGCCAACATTCCTTCCTTCCTCGGGCGAAGTCCTTTTACGAATCCAATGGATGGTAAAAACTTAAATCGCTCTTTCCCTGGAGCGGCAGCGGGTTCTATTACAGAACGTATAGCCCATACTATCACGGAGCAAGTGATTACTCGATCTGACTATTTCATAGATATGCATGGAGGAGATGCACCAGAGGATTTAAGGCCATACAGCGCTTATTATACCTCAACAGCATTCCCTGAAGCTTCCGAAAAGGGTAAGGCCATGGCCAAGTCGATGGGCTTTGATCATGTTGTCATCTTTAATATTCCTGAAGAGAGAGTAAAGGAAAGGAGTTTGTATTGCTCTCAAGAGGCTTTTCATCGGCAGATTCCAGCAGTGGATATTGAGTGTGGTAGATTAGGTATCGCGGGCGAATATGAGATTACAAGGATTAGAGATGCGATTTTTAGTGTGCTGCGCCATTTAGAGATACTGGAAGGCAATCCGATAGAAGTACCAGGTCAACTGATGGTCCCTGTGCGTAAAACTTTCAAAAGTCCACAAACTGGCGTTTTTTATCCGCTAAAAAAAGGAGGAGATTATGTAGCCAAAGGAATGAAAGTAGGATACATTAATGATTTTTTTGGTAATCACCTGGAAGATATTTTTGCCATTACAGACGGGATAATCATGTATATGATCGGTACGCCGCCTGTTCAAAAAGGAGAAACCTTGATTAGTATTGGTGTGCTAGAGGAGTAGGTTGTTAAAGTAAAACTTCTATCGCTTAGACTTCAGAAGTTTCCCGGGTCCTAGCTACAGAAAACTTCTGAAGTCTTGCAAAACACAATTAAAAATAAAAAAAATCACTCCTCGAAAACCGAATTCGAAACCCTCCCCGTATCTATATCCGAAAGCAAGGGAGTAATCAGGGAAATCAAAAAAAACGCCCCTATTACAGAAGCAAAGACTAGAGTAATTATCTATTAGATGTATACCTCTTCTCTTCCTCCTAGCTTCATCTCTTTCAAAACAACAAGGCGAATTGATAGCTAACAGATAGCATAGCGTGCGAATGCTGTCTAGCCTATTCTATGCCCTGAATTAAAATCATGAACCTCTAAATTTTTTAGCGTACTAAATTAAACAATATGACTTCAATAAAGACCCTACGCTTAGCGCTAGTAACGCTAATGCTGAGTGGCTCCATATGGAGCTTTGCTTCGAGCCACCGGGAAGCCCCTTTAATCGCAAACGATCCGCTAGCCGATAATACGGATGTGTATGCTTTCCGTAGTCCAGACAACCCCAATACCGTTACTATCATTGCCAATTACATCCCTGCCGAACTACCTCACGGTGGTCCCAATTACTATACTTTTGGGGAAAATATCCGCTATGAAGTACACATCGACAACGATGCCTCAAAACCAGGGGATGAGATTATCTATCGTTTTACCTTCTCTCGTAACAATGAAGACCCGACTACCTTTTTTAATATCCGATTAGGGCAGCAAAACCTCAAAACGACCTACTTGATGGAACGTAGTATGGATGGTGGAATGAGTTTCCAGACTGTCGTTCAAAATGGTATCGTACCGCCTACGAATATCGGGCCACGCTCTATAGAAAGTGGCGTTGGGTTGGGGTCGAACTACGAAGATTTGATCGCATCGGCCATCACGACTTCAAGTACTGTCTCTTATACACATCTGACGCTGCCGACGAAGAGGATAGTGTAGAT
>CAJXUM010000735.1 GCA_913060855.1 uncultured Lewinella sp.
CGAGATCAGCCTCGGTCTCGTGGGCTCGGAGATGTGTATAAGAGACAGATTGTGTACAACGACAAGTTTCCTTCGTCAGCCTGCGTGTAGCCTTGAATACCGAACAGCGACTAAGTCCCCCAAAACTTTCACCTCCGAGATATATTCCCAAATTAGTTGTTGCTTCTTTGCATCTTATTCAATTCCCGATTGAAGGCATTATCGATCAATACATTGGTAGCTTTTGTCGCAATATTTTCAACCGCCTTTGGGATTTCACAACTCTTTTTGCAATCAACAAACTCTTTTAGCATTTTGCGAATAATAGCAAGCAGAACGACTGCACAAGCCGTGAAAACAAGATATTTGAAAGCACCTGAATGCCAGACGCCGAGACAAACTTTGGTTCCTTCTTTCATTATTTTGAGAATTTAGCTGGGATAGATGAGATTCTTTGTTCTTTTGATCTAGATAGGAAGGATTTGACAATATATTGGCCCCATTTCGTTTCATTGCAACAGGCAGCGAACAAGGCTCCCAAGAGCAAATCTTCATCTTTTTCATCGGGATAATGGCCTCGTAGGCTTTCCAGGTAATGATTGAATTCCTCTTCCTTTCCAGCTGAAATTTGGAGGGTACTTTTAAGCAATTCTTCATTCTTTTCTGCGAAGGCATCTCTTTCTAACACTAGGTCTTCGATTTGAGATTGTAGCTCCAGTATCTCTTCGTCCTCGATAGAGTTATCTGCCGGTAGATCGATTATCATATTTTCTACAATAACCGGATCAGGGATCATTTCTTCCTCAGCAATATCGGTTTCGTCCTCCATTTCTAAAGAGGATTCAGTTGGTATGGGGCTCTCGACGGTTGAAGATGAATGGCCGTTTTGTTTAGGAACTCCCAATGGAACAGGGACGGGAACCAAGTCTTTTTGGAAGGCCTCTGGATTATCGTCTTCGGCTCCTAAAAAGGAAGCTGCTAGAATTGACTCGATGTAGGCAGAAGGGGTAT
This sequence comes from uncultured Lewinella sp., assembly GCA_913060855.1. Classification (GTDB taxonomy): domain Bacteria; phylum Bacteroidota; class Bacteroidia; order Chitinophagales; family Saprospiraceae; genus DT-111. Next base: position 991 of record CAJXUM010000735.1, read on the forward strand.
ATCCCTCCTGTTCGGCAGCTTCCAATATTTTCTCTTTAATAGTGGGATCAACCCTGCTGGCTAGGGTTACTTTTGTTTTTAATTCTTCCATTATTTTTTTTGACAAAAGTAAACGATGCCGTTTACCGCTTGTCAAACTATGCTGATTCCGGATTTGCATAGAAGTTTGAACTAAGGAAGTATATCTAAAGCTTTTAACTGTAAACTTCTAATAGCTGCTGGCAAACTAAAGGCGGGAATACAGAAAGCTTTTTAAAGGCTTCATTTTCGATTGGCCAGAGATGATTATTAAGGGCAATGCTTTCTCGTAAACTACGATAGGTTCCTTCCCCTTTTTGTACTATCATTCCCTTACTAAGCACAGGATTGTCCTCGTTTGGTATACCAAGGTACTGGACAATTAGAAGCACTTCCAGTATACACAGCGTTTGCTTAGTTTGGAATTTATCGCTTAGTAAGGGAACAAAATATTTTATCCACTTTTTAAAAGTCCGGCCATCTACTCGATATAATGCTATAAGTTTACCCTTGTTTACCTTGGAGAACAGCCAGGTATACTTCTTAAAACCTACCAGGTATACTAGCAGAAAAATGCTTACTAAGGCAATAACCCAAATCTGATATTTTAAGGAAGTATCCATTGTCGACTTTTATTAACTTACTAAGGCTCCAGGTTAACCTAGAGCCTTAGTAAATATTATGATGCCCTTTTTGATTGTTGGGCATAGGTTTCTATTTTCTCCAGCGTAGCTAGAACAGCTTCGATTTTGCCAATTATTTCTTCCCGCTCATGCTCAGTGTAGTTGGTGATAGAGTAGGACGCAACAAAACCTCTTAGGAGCAAGTGTAATACTTGTTCTAAATCTATGTAAGAGTAAGTATATAGTCCATTCTTAAATTCCTCATTTAATGAAATAGTTTGCATAATTTTGGTTATTACTTTTTAGTAATACCCCTGTTCATTTTGTTTCCACGCGGTGCGCAGGGGATTTTGATAAATGATTCTCGGTAAACTTGTCCTTAGTAAGTCAGTTCGATGATGAGCGTTTTCGTTTACTTCTTAGGTATACATACCCTTAGTATCTTTACTATTTTCGATGTTTACCTTTGAAGCCGATAGAAGTGTTCTCTCTTTCCTTTTTCTCCCTCTTCTCAATGTTCTTAGTCCAATTGAAAGTCATAAAGAAGGACAAAATGATCATCACCAAAAATGATAAGCCTAAAGCATCCCAGTAAACTATCCTACCTGAGTATATAAAATAATGAAGCCCTCTTGCACAAACTCCAATTAAGAAGCCATAGGGGGCATTGAATCCCCAAAAGGGATGATATCCTTCTGTCTGGTGATAATTTGCAGCGGCATAGGAGATCAACGCCTGTACAGCTATCCCGAGAGAAAGAAAGGTTATCAATTCTATCGTTATCATTTTTCTCCTTCTAATTCCTTCAATCGTTTTTCTATGGATAGGACCCATATTTGGTTGTTACGAATGGCTTTTGCAGTTCGGTCGGTTACTTCGCCGGTAGCCTTCTCTTGCTTAATAGCTTTCTGACTATGTTCTCCAACTGCCTTTTTATACTTCTTTAGTTTTTGCTTCAGCTGCCATCCATCCAAATTTGGATTGACTACTTTTAGTTCTTCTGCACCTACTGTTTTGGTGGCTTGAGTTAGTGGGTCCTTTATAGTCCACGAAAAACCCACGGAATTCGTGGTTGATGGTTGATGGTTTGGAGCGACCATTTGTGGTTCGTGGTTCGCAGTTTGAGCTGGTCCCGTTGAGACTTCTCCCGATTCCTGGCGAAAGAAGAAACTATTTGTACGGTTTGCAGCAGCAGCTATCTTTTTTTGCTTTTTAGGCGACTTCGTCTCCAAATTGGCTCGGGCTTTATTAGATTCATACATCGGAATAATATTCCCTTCATAGCTTTCAAAGGAAAACTCCTTCTCGGGTTCGCGCATATCAGGAAGGAGGTCTTTTATCCACCTGGAGAAATTAAGGAGCAATCTTTGCAATATGACAAAGGGTGTTGATAGTATTTCGACCAGGGGATGGCCATTGTGATCGTAATTATCAAAGACGGGTTCCGGTTGCCAACCTGCACGACCTTTCATTAATCCTACCGCAGCAGCAAGAAGCAGGGCAATGAAAATGGCATAACCTGCAATAAAACTTAAGATACTGGAGAAAGTATCTTCGAATTTATCATGTTCTTCTTCGATCTTCTCATTACTGGCCATCACTCCACTTAAGTTGGCATCATTGATACTGTTGAGTCGTTCACGCTCTTTTTTCTGGTCTGCCCGAATCTCCTTTAGGGCCAATCGCTTTTCTTCTCTAAGCGCCACGGTGGCTTTCGTCTTGGCTTTTTCTTGCGCCGCTATATTCCTGTTTTGTCTATTTAGGTAGGTTTGCAAGTCAGCGCCTGTACGCTCCATCTTTGCACTTTTTTTGTACCCCTCATATTCTTTGATCTTCCCCAAGAAAGGAGCCTCAGCGGCGACTATTTGGCTATTATAATCTCTTGCCGTCTGATTGTAGGTGCTGTCAAAAAGCGCTAGGGTCGCTAGCTTTTTATCTTCATTGGCACTATTTAAATCTACTGCATCTGTAGTTTTGGCTTCACCACTCCAAGCTTTCCCCGCTTTTTCGGCTGAGACTTGAGAAAGGTCGTAGCTCAGACTAGCCAAAAAGTATACGGCAATACCCCAAGCGATGATTAAAACGGCTGTGCGGATCCGCTCACCTATTCCTTTCCAAAAGACCTGGTTCTGGAGACTATTTACAATCCACTCGGTGGCGGCAGTAGTTGTCCCATCGATGTACTTTGCCCAGGCGAAGACAAATGCGGCAAGCGCTATGTAGGATAAGGTCCTAATTATAAAATTACCACTACTAAAGGTATTATGAAATTGAAAGTAGAAACCAGCCGCTACACTGATGGCTGATATATAAACTGTCAAGGTCAGTGCACCTAGTGCACGCTTCAAAACAGGGCTATCTAAAGCAAACAATTGCTTTTGCTCTTCACTCTGTTCCTGCAACTTGTTGAATATTTTCATTTTCTTTGCTTTTATAAATCTTTGGATTTACCCCTTGGCGGTTTGCTTCCACGGCCACCGCCTCGGGGTTTTTGTTAATTTAGTTAAGGGAATACTTTGAACTATCTTCAATGAATCGTTTAATTTCTATACCTGTTATTCTATATTTTGTCCCTGCGATAGGAATGAGTTTTCCATCCTTAATCCATTCTAACACTGTAGCATAGGATACTTCATTTTTATCAGCTACTTTTTTGGGCGAAAATATTTTATAGATACCTGCTCCAATTGAGTGATCAAATTTCTTCTCCATACGATCCAATTGAATCTGTCTCTTATACACATCTGACGCTGCC
>CAJXUM010000736.1 GCA_913060855.1 uncultured Lewinella sp.
TCGTCGGCAGCGTCAGATGTGTATAAGAGACAGAGCCGGTACACAAGGATCTTTGTTTGATGCGCCAGTTGAGGCGGTAATTGCGCCGGTGACTTCCTCCTTACCTAAATATTCGATTGCACAGAAAAATATTGAAAATACACCTCATGAATACCATTTGGTGGCAGAACCCGCACAGCGAGCGGAACTCATCCAGTTGCTAAGCAAGCAGACAAGTTTTTGTGTTGATACCGAAACAACAGGTATAGATGCCAATGAAGCTGAGATCGTAGGAATGTCCTTTGCTGTAAAGGCAGCGGAGGCTTATTATGTGCCATTGCCTGCGGAAAGAGAAGAGGCCTTGGCCATTATGGCTGAATTCAAAGCTGTATTTGAGGATGAAAAGATTGAGAAAGTAGGCCAGAATATTAAGTATGATGCTATTATTCTGAAATGGTATGATATAGAGTTAAAAGGTACCTATTTTGACACGATGGTGGTTCATTATCTAATCGAACCAGGCTTGCGGCATAATATGGACTATTTGTCGGAAACCTATTTGGAGTACAAGCCCGTTTCGATTACATCACTTATTGGTAAAAAGGGCAAGAACCAGCTGAGCATGCGGGATATTGCCGTAGAAAAAGTAACGGAATATGCTGCTGAAGATGCCGATGTAACCTGGCAATTAAAAGAATTCTTGGCACCACATCTTGACAAAGAAGGACTAGGAGAGCTGTATAAGGAAATGGAGGCCCCTCTGATTAAGGTCTTGGTGGATATAGAGTATGAGGGTATTCGGATAAATTCGGACTTTTTAAATGAATATTCTAAGGAAATCACCTTGGACATTGCCGCATTGGAGAAGGAGGTATATGTAATGGCAGGTAGTGAATTTAACATGGCCTCACCCAAACAAGTGGGGGAAATCTTGTTTGAAAGACTAGAGATTCCTTACCGCTGGCGGAAAACCAAAACTGGGCAATATTCTACCAATGAAGAAAAGCTGACAGAACTAGCAAAAGATCATCCCATTGTGGAAAAAATCTTGAAGCATAGAGGACTGTCCAAATTGAAATCCACTTATGTAGATGCGCTTCCTCGCTTGGTAAATCCCAAGACAGGACGTATCCATAGCTCATTTAATCAAGCCTTAGCAGCTACCGGACGTTTGAGTTCTCAAAATCCTAATCTGCAGAATATTCCAATACGTACACCACAAGGTGCTAAAGTACGAGAAGCTTTTATCCCACGGGATGAAGACTATGTATTAATGGCGGCGGATTATTCTCAAATAGAGCTACGCATTATCGCTGAAATAAGTGGGGATGAAGCCATGCTCGAGGCCTTTAAAGCGGGACAAGATATCCACAGCGCGACGGCTGCGAAAGTCTTTGGCGTTCCCTATGATGAAGTTACGCGAGAACAGCGCTATCGTGCTAAGACGGTCAACTTTAGTATCGTTTATGGCGCCGGTGCCACCAATTTGTCACAGCAATTAGAGATTAAACGGAAAGAGGCAAAGGAACTGATTGATAATTATTTCCAGCAGTACCAAGGCTTGAAAAAGTACATGGAAGAAACGGTAGAGTTTGCCCGTGAGAATGGTTATGTCACAACCCTTAAGGGCCGCAAGCGCTATGTACGAGATATTAATTCAAAGAGTTCTCTAGAGCGCAGTAATGCAGAACGAATAGCGATTAACACGCCAATTCAAGGTACGGCAGCTGATTTAATCAAATTGGCCATGATCGATATCCATAAAGTATTGAAGGAAGGAGACTATAAAACGAAAATGATACTCCAAGTGCATGATGAATTGGTCTTTGATGCTCATAAAGACGAGATCGAGGTTTTGCAACCTATTATAGAAGAAAAGATGAAGAATGCCATGGAAGGATTGCAAGTCCCAATATTGGTGGGTGTAGGACTGGGCAACAACTGGTTGGAAGCCCATTAATGATTAGATTATTTACAAGCGAAGGAATATAGCCTCTGTACCTTAATTATGGTAATCGGAGCAATAGCGAGATAAAATACCCAGTTAATGAAACTTTCTAAGCCCATTGCTGTCACAGAAATTGCGGAAAAGTACGGCGCTAAATTAATCGGTAGCACAAAATTATTGGCTAAGGGATTAAATCAGGTACATCTAGCGGAAAAAGGAGATGTTGTCTTTGTTGATATCGATAAGTATTATGACAAAGCCCTTAAGTGTAAGGCCTCCATTATTATTATCAATAAGAAAGTGAAAGCCCCAAGGGGGAAATCGCTTTTGTATTGTAAGAATCCCTTTGAAGTTTATAACCAAATGGTGTTGGAGGAGCGGCCAGTTATTCCTTTAACAGCAGCCATCAGCGAATCAGCTGAAATACATCCGACTGCTATCTTGGAACCCAATGTAGTAGTTGGACACCACGTTAAGGTTGGAGCCCATTCCTATATCCAAGCCAATGTCACCATTGGCGATTATACAATTATAGGAGATCATGTAACGATACAGCCTGGAGTAGTCATCGGATCAGATGCTTTTTATTTTAAGAAAACAAAAGCAGGCTATCAAAAATGGCGATCAGCAGGGAGAGTAATCATAGATGACCATGTAGAGATAGGAGCGGCCAGTACGATCAATAAGGGAGTTTCTGGCGATACCATTATTGGAGAAGGCACCAAATTGGATTGTCAGGTACAAGTTGGACATGAAGTACAAATTGGGAAGCATTGTCTCATAGCAGCGCATGTTGGGATTAGTGGCAATACAAAGATAGGTAATGAGGTAACACTATACGGGCAAGTTGGGATTGTACAAAATCTAAATATCGCGGATAAAGTCACTGTTTTAGGACAGTCTGGCGTTTCCAAAGATTTAGAGAAAGGAAAGACTTATTTTGGCTCGCCTGCAGGGGAAGCGCGTATGATGTACAAAGAAATGGCAGCACTTCGGCATCTTCCCGAATTCTTGGCTAAGTATTATCGATAGCAACGAATTTTTTATTTTACATATATTCCATACTTGTTATCTGTTGATTAAATAGGCTGTTTTATTGTAAAGTGTTTAAAAAAAAAGTGTCCTGGTGGCGCTATTTTGAATAAAAATACTATTTTTACAACAATCTATATTCTTTAGAATATGATAAGCACAATCTTAGATGACTGTGTTGTAAACCGTACCCTTAACGGATCCATCATATTCTACTGCTGTTTTGAAAATACCTGAATAAATAAACGCAACGACTGGAATAGAATACGGTTGCGTTTTTATCGAAAAACACCTTCTGAATTGTTTTAATATCTACCCTACCTGTGGCATTTACACATGTCATTGATTTCTGTTAAGATATGCAACCTTTTATTCCCGTTTGAAGTATAGAAGAACACCTTCTTAGCAGTTAGTTACCTAATCACAAAATAACAACACATCTTATCCCCCCTACGATAAGTGTCGCACCTATTGGCTGTAACCTTGAATTTATATTCATGGTACCATACGATTGATTTTAACTAAGCATGTTACTTTCTGGTAGCATCTAAGTCAAATATAATATGATCTCAAAACATAGTAAAACACACATTATGAGGAAAGTCTTTACTTATCTCACAGGATTCTTTATCGTCCTGGCATTTTCCTTTCCAAAACTGACGGCCCAAAGCATCTATCCAGGGGACATTAACAATAATGGCCTGGTAAATGGTGTAGACATGCTTTATTGGGGAGTAGGGTATGAGCATACCGGTCCTGCTCGAACAACCAGTACCGTCTATTGGCAAGCTCAACCACAACCTGCTGATTGGAGCGATAACTTCCCAGGGGGACCCAATTATAGTTATGCAGATTGTAATGGCGATGGTCGGGTAACGGGGATTGATTTGAATCTAGGTGTACGTGGAAACTATGGGAGAACACATGGAACCCCACAGTTGGATGATTATCGTTTTGGGGTATATAATGTTGATCCCTTATTGCATATTAAACCGAAGAGTCAAACGGGGTCGCTAGGAAATAGGGTAGAATATGAAATTTTTCTAGGGGAAGAATCCCTTCCAGTTGAAAAATTTTATGGGATAACATTCATTATCAGCTATGATAAGAGTATAGTGAAAAATAATGCGGTGACTTTTGAAGCCGTTGAGAATCCTTGGTTTGCGAGAATTGGAAATACCAACAACTTCGATTACCAATGGGAACCTTTCTGGCATAATGACACGGACTATGGTGCGGTTGAGATTGCACTTTTCAAATATGATTATACCAATACAAGAGGGCATGGTAAGATTGGCGAGTTTTCATTGATTATTAAAGATGATGTGAGTGTCAATTTACCTACCGGACTTGATGTGAAGGTAGAGGCCGTGATGATGATCTGTCTCTTATACACATCTCCGAGCCCACGAGACCGAGGCTGATC
>CAJXUM010000737.1 GCA_913060855.1 uncultured Lewinella sp.
ACACTATCCTCTTCGTCGGCAGCGTCAGATGTGTATAAGAGACAGCAGTTAGCACAATTAAGTGAATTAGTTGCTTCTAAGAATAGGCTCACCCGTCTCCCCGCTAGCATCGGAGACTGTAGGATGTTGCGTCGACTACAGTTTTCTGGTAATCGGCTAAGCAAAATCCCTAGTACTTTGAGTCGACTACAATGGCTTAGTGAGCTCCATCTCAGCCAAAACAATATCAAGCTTTGGCCAGCGGTGATACAAGATTGCCCGCGCTTAGCAAATGTGGATTTAAGTTATAATCGGCTAAGCTCACTCCCTGATTTGAGCGCCTGTAAATCATTGGAAGCACTCAATTTGACCAAGAATCGCCTGAGCACCATGAAGGCCTGCCCTCCCGCTCTGAAAAAACTCCAATTAGATCGAAACCAATTAACGAGAATAGAGAAGATTGGGGCGCTGAAAAACTTAAGTTTTTTATCTTTTTCGAATAATAAGATCAGCGATATTCCATCAGGGGTTTGGCATTTTCCCCGCTTGAAAGTCTTGGAGGGACAACGTAATCCTGTCCGACTGGACGCAGAAGATTTACTACATTGCTATGCCTTAGAACGGATTGAAGGACTACTCAGTAACAGTAAAAAAGTACATTTGTTAGCTTTCATGGAAATGCTTAGAGCCGAGGGACAAGCGGTGGATTTAGCCACCCAGTTTTACGACTTATATAGCAAAAAAAAGCCAGCATGGGAAGCGCTTACGCCTGATATAGCTTGGCAGGGTCTCCAATCGAAAAACCCTTACTTTGCGAATCAATTTCGGCAGTACTTGTACAAAAAAGCGAAAGCGAAGACTCGATTGAAGAAGGGAATGGTACTCGCTTTTTTGGGAACAACAACGATTCCAAAAACGGAATTAAAGGGACGTTTGAATGCACAAGGCCTGGCGTATTATGAAGGCTGGGCCGCCACCGCTACCCACCTTGTTTTAGCCGACCCTCCTTTTACTGGGGCACCCCCTTCTGCTGATCTACCCTTTTTCAGCGAAACACAATTGATTCGCTATTTGGATCGGCTGGAAGGGCGTAGCTTATCGGCCGAAAAATCAGAAGAAAAAATAGCCCCATTAAGGCAACTACTACTACATGAATCAGTGGTCAACTGCCGTCTGGCTCTCCAATTGATGGAAGGCGGTGGAGTGCCCCCCAGTTTACTGGCTGAGGGCTTGTATCTATACCTGTCTGATCGGTTCCCATTGTTAAAAGAAAAGTTAGAGAGATTATTTTTTCCCTACCTCCCGGCAGTAAGTCGTGCGGTCTTGGGACAAGGAATGCTTTCTCCTAACAATTCCCTATCCAAACGAGATTGGGAGAATGGCTTGGGGACTAAGAAAATTGACGCGGATCGATTACTACAATTATTCAAGTCAAGTAGCTAGTAATCTAACAAATAGAATTTTAACACATTTCAGTTTCAACTTTAGTGCTAGGATTGTACCTTTATGTAAAAGAACTTATAATTGTTCTCCTTGTAAAACCATTTCTTAGTAGTAGGAACTGCACATAACATTCCCCAAATAAGTAGAAAGGATGACCGGCTAAGTACTCCGGCAAAAACTATTTTTTGAACAAACAACTTAATCTTATGCGCTTAGTTGACGTGCTCAGCTAAGTGAAAAGTTCGAAGCCTAAATTCCAAATCGATGAATGTAGAACCGTGCTTACACAAGCGTATAGTGCTCAGTTTGCTACTTTTGGGGTGTTGTATGACTTTCAATGTTTCTGTCTTAGAGGCACAGGATCCTGCCTTTTCACAGTATTTCAATAATCGGACTTATTCTAACCCTGCCTTTACCGGCATTGATGGTGCCTTGACCTTTACAGCGGCCTATCGAAAACAATGGAGTAAAGTCCCTGGAGGCTTTACGACCCAATCGGTTAGTGTAGAGGACTTTGAACCTTGTTTCAACAGTGGTTTAGGGCTTTTTGTGATGCAGGATACGGAGGGAGAAGGAATTTTAAGAACCCAAATGGCCGCCTTGAGCTATGCTTATGTGATTCCTTTTCGACAGGGAAAAACCTTGCACAATGTCCGGCTCGGATTTTCGCCCTATTGGATGCAAAAAGATATTGATTGGAATCGCTTGATTTTTTCGGATCAATTAGATCCGAAACAAGGCGCTATTTATCCCACGCAGTTTCAACCCTTTGAAGATATTCCCGTCAATTTTGGCGGTTTGAATGCCGGGTTCGTTTATCGCAGAGATAAGCCCACTCGTTGGAAAGATGATTCACAATTATCCATTGGGGTAGCCGTCAATCATCTGCTCAATATTAGCTTTAATACCGGGCCAATCGAATCATTGCAGGGCTTAGATACAGGGCTTTCGCCTCGAATCAGCGCGTTTCTAGGGTTTTATCACCCGATATTTAGAATGACCAACAAGCGGTATCTCTTTTATGTGACACCACAGTTTAAATATGAAAGCCAGGGCAAAATACAATCTTCTTCCTTGGGCGCAACGATTAGATATGAGTCGATGACCGTAGGCCTTTTTTACCAAAATACCACGCCCTTTGCCGATTGGCAAAATACCAACGCCTTTGTCGCTTATGTAGGTGTTTCTATGGGGGTAGCTAATAATCAAGCCATTGATATCGGCTTGAGTTATGACACCAATCCAGGTGGACTGCGATCCAGAACGGGCGGCGTTTTTGAGGTTAGTATCAAGTATTTTATAGATAACAATGGTCTCTTTTGTAAGTTATTTGATATGGGGAGTGGCGATAATAGAGTACATTGTCCGCCAGTCGGTCAACCCGCAAAGCGACGGTTTCGTCAAACAAAGTAAATAGAACAATCACCAAAAACTAAGCTGATCACGATGTCCTATCTATACAAATACCTCCTTTGTTGTGTACTGGCGATACTGTGTTTTTCAAATTACCTCTCGGCTCAATGTGAAGGGGCTAGAATGGATGCCAATTACGAACTATTGACCAATGATATCTGTGAGGGAGAGCTCATTCCGGTAACTAATACTACCGATCAGGCGGGCAATATGAATGTGATTTATATCTGGGATTGGGGAGATGGTACCAAGGATACTTTATACGAGCGAAAAGATACGACTCACATCTACATTTTCCAGGATCAGAATGTATGTAGTACTCCAGGCGGAGAAGCTTCTGTTAGCCTCAGGTTGGATGCTATTGTACCGGATTGTCCACAACTCAATCACTTTGTAATCAAGCCTATTTTTATTAAACTCCGACCGGAGGCTCAGTTTTCGGCACCGGAATTTCTATGTACGCCCGAGTTGACGGTGGATTTTACCAATCAAAGTTGTAGTCCGGATCCCGATGCTACCTATCGCTGGGATTTTGGAGATCCTGCTTCGGGCATGAATACTTCCACGGAATTTGAACCCTCTCATACGTTTAGTGGACAAGGATCATACAATGTACGTCTAACGATGGATGGCTTTTGTGGCATAGCCACTTTCAGTCAACTTATCACGGTTTATGATAGCCCAGAGGCGGATGCTACTTTCGAATTTAGCCCTTTGAATGGTTGTACGCCAGTGAATATTCGCCTTCGTAACCGATCCCGTTTTGCGACCAATTTTGACTGGGATATTAGCCCAAGTAATAATGTTTTATATATTAATGATACCGATGATTTGTCGGAAGAACCAGAAGTTCGCGTCACAGGGCCAGGTACTTACATTTTCCAGTTAAGAGCCAGGAATATATGTGGAGAAGATGTGTGGGCGGATACCTTAGAATTATTCGAGGCGCCGACGGTTGATCTCCAGCCAGTCTTGCCGGGCTGTGAAAGCGTAACGGTCAATTTTGGTAATCAGGTTACTTATACTGGATCGGTCTTCGAATATCGATGGACCTTTGAAAATGGAGAACCTGCTAACTCTACCGAAGCTACACCTAGCGGTGTCGTATTCAATACGCCCGGTTCACACCGAGTGATAGTTGAAGCCATCAATGATGTTTGTGGTTCTATTTCTGATACTATCCAGGTCGTGGTACAAAGTCGAGATGCCGTAAACATTCAAAGCCCAGCGCCAAATACTACCTTTTGTACCAGTGATGATCCGGTTACTTTCAATGCGACACCCGTCGGTGGACAGTGGTCTGGGCCAGGGGTCAATCCTGAGGGTGTTTTTAACCCAGTCAGTGCAGGGGTAGGCCGTCATACCATTCGCTACGAATATGGGGATGGCGTTTGTAGCACCGAAAGCGAGGTCGAAATTGAAGTGTTCCAGGCACCTGGCGTCAGTATAACAGCCGTTAGCCCTACTTGTGAAACGCTAAATTATACTCCTAGTGTAAACCTGTCTCTTATACACATCTCCGAGCCCACGAGACCGAGGCTGATCTCG
>CAJXUM010000738.1 GCA_913060855.1 uncultured Lewinella sp.
GCTCGGAGATGTGTATAAGAGACAGGACTTAAGGGGTGTGGGTGGGAAGCATAGAAATCCAAGAGTCATAAGTCAGATGTCGTAAGTCGGAAAGTCTCACGCCGCGGGCTGATTTCTCCTTCAGGGGGCTTAAGGGGCGTGGGGCGGCAGAAATAGCTTTACTTTGAAACTCATTTCTTAAACAACAAGGGCTTCTTTTCTACGTTGAGAAAAGAAGCCCTTGTAAAGGATGGTGGGGTAAATTGTTCTTCACCAGCTTATTAGGCCTTGTGGAAGAACACACTCTTGTCTCCAGGACTAAATGGCTTCACTCGATCAACTTCCGCGTGCTCTAAGACTAGCTCGTCTAGCTCTAGGTATTTGATCATGATCGTTTGCTTTTTATTAGAATCCTCGGCTTTCAACACTATTTTTTTGCCATTAGCTGAAATTGCCCAATTTCCAGATTCTTGAAAGCGATCATCTGCATCGCCATATTCTACGATATAGCTACCATCTGCCTGAAAAATATATTGTAGAAAAGCACCTTCTTTTCGGGCTTTTTTCTTTCCGTTCTTAATGGCAAAGGGGTAAACTGTACTTTCCCAAGTACCTACCATACTCGCTTTGATATTCAGTTGTATTGCTGTTTCGGGTGCATCTTCAACTTTTCCGCTATCGAGGCCGTTGTACAATTTGGTATCTTCTGTCGTGCAACAATCTGGTAAGTGGGAGTTACTTATAGCAGGGCTAACTAGAGCGACTACAAAGAGAAAGGTTAGTAAGGTTTTCATGGCTAATTTTTTAACAGTCAGGTTTAAAACAATGGGTTGTGATCTAGGTTGAATACTTGGTGTTAGTTTAGTTGGGTCGCTTGCTTTATCTTATAGACCACCTCCGAACCAAAAAAGTCGCATGAAGGTTGGCTTATTTAGATAACTTTAACATATTCATCGACAAATAGCTTATTTTGTTCTGTTCAAAGGGATGTTAGTATATGCTGATTAAGACAAAAGGAATCATATTCAAAGCGATTAAATACTCCGAAACGAGTTTGATCGTAGATATCTATACCGAGGAGAAGGGCCTCCGTAAGTATATTATCAGTGGTGTCCGATCCAAAAAAGGGAAGGCTAAAGCCAGTCTCTTGCAAGTGATGTCCTTGGTGGAGCTCGTGGCTTATGATCGAGAGGATAGAGATTTGAATAGAATAAAAGAAATCCAAGCTGGGCATGTATTTCAATCTGTTCCTTTCCGCCTACAGAAAGGAGCCATTGGTCTCTTTATGGCAGAGGTCGCTCGTAAGACGGTCAAAGAAGCTGCGGCCAATAAGAATTTGTTTGACTTCCTTTGGAACAGTTTTATCTTCCTCGATCAAACGGAAGATACTATCGCTAATATTCACCTACAATTTCTGATTGACTTGAGTGCTTTCCTAGGTTTTATCCCCGGAGGGATGTACTGTCAGGAGACGCCCTTATTCGATCTACAAGAAGGCCTTTTTACCCATAAGGTTCCGCCACACCAACACTATTTAGAAGAGGCTTACAGTCAACTTCTTTATCAATTAATAGAGGCTCGCCTAGACAATTGCCATCAACTCAGTCTCACTCGCCTACAGCGACAAAACATGATTGGGCATCTGCTAGATTATTATCGTCTTCACATGGAAAACTTTCCGACTATTCACTCGCATCAGATTTTGCAGGAGGTTTTAGGGTAATAGCGTAAGTTGAAATCCCTATTCGGAGGTAACTTGATTTACTTTCGCTAGCATACTTTGTCAATTTTGGGTATTATTGTTTTCTAAAAACACGTTTATGCAGCAGGGTGATTTTTTCCAGCATTTTCGGAAAAACAATCCAGTAAGGTCCCAGCAGACAGCAAAATCGGCGGCTGTCTTCTTCCAGATATTAGAAGACCAACATGGCGCTTATGTCAGCGTAGTGGATAAAGCGGGGAAAGCCCTAGAGGTAAGCTACCTGAATTATAATGGCCCCATTAGAAACACCCTCCGATCCTTGGATCAGATCCAGCAGAAAAACAGCTTCATTGTCGACTGGGAAAAGCCCAGCGAATACATTTACCTCAATGATTACCAATATCTATTGCCCCAGCTGAGTCAGTGTGACAATATCGTGGATAGCAATTTTAGGCCGTTGAGCTTTGAGTCGGAGGAAGGTGCCCTAAAATTGATCCTACAAACCAAAAAAGAGGAAGAAGAAAAACAGTATAGTAGTCAGATTGTAGTACAAAACCAGTCAGAAAAGGTCACAGATTTTACGGTTTTGTCAGAAGAGGCCATCTTATTGAACGAGCAGGGAGTCATCCTCACGATACCTCCCTTGGGGCCAAATTTCAATCAGATCAAATACTTCAATACGACTATCAAGGAAAAGAACTTAGCCCTGTTTCTCTCCCTGCTTTACTCTTACCACGACAACATCCAAGTTCAGTTTGAAGATTATCAGTTGCAGACATCCAGTCAGACCATTAAAGCGCAGGCCAGCCTTATTTTTGAAAAAGTAGACGAAGACAATGCCCTCTATATGAGGTTAGCACAAGTGTTGCCTGATTTTCCGGTGGATACGCTTGAGACCTTTGATTTGTACCGATATGCCAGCATCAATGAATTAGAACGGCAAATCGAGATTCGATTTATTGAACAAATCCCGATTTACCAGATAGCAACACAGCTCCACAAACAGATCATGCCTCGTAAGAAGAGAGGTCAGGCTGCCAATATTAGTAGTAATCTATTTCAAGAAGATAATTTATTCATTCTGCCTAGCGATTTGGCTGGCCATTTTATTTACCAAACCCTCCCCACCTTATTGGGAGAGTTTCAAATCTTTGGGGCAGAGAAGCTGAAGTCCTATCGGGTAAAAGCCGCACATCCTACCTTATCCGTCAATCTCAGTCACGGCATTGATTTTCTGGAAGGAGATGCCACCTTGGATTTTGAAGGCGAAAAAATAAATCTATTTGAAGCACTGGAGCAATTTAGGAAGCAGCGATATATCAAATTGAGTGATGGTTCTCATGCCCTGGTCAATGAATCCTATATCCGCCGACTAGAGCGAATCTTTAGTAAAAAGGGAAAGAAGGTACAATTGTCTTTTTTTGATCTCCCTTTGGTTGATGATCTACTAGCCGATCAGTTGCAAGAAAGTGTCTTCAAAAAGTCTCGGGCTATTTTTGAAGGTTTCAATCAGCTAGCCAGTAAGCGGACCAAGCTTCCTACGATTAAAGCGGAGCTGCGGCCCTATCAAAAGCAGGGATTCAAATGGCTCCATTATCTTCATAGCCAACAATTGGGAGGCTGTTTGGCGGATGATATGGGCTTGGGGAAAACCTTGCAGGCTATCACACTGCTGGCCACCATTTATCCCAAAGAGAAAAAGCCCACGCTGATTGTAATGCCGCGAAGCCTACTATTCAACTGGAAACAGGAGGTAGCTAAATTTGCGCCACAATTGGGCACTTTTACTTTTTATGGCCAGCAAAGAGATTGGAAGGAAGCTCAAAAGTATCCGCTCATTCTTACCACTTATGGTGTAATGAGGTCGGAAATTGAACATTTGAAAGAAGTTTCTTTTCATTATGTCATTCTAGATGAATCGCAAAATATCAAGAACATACAAGCCCAAACGACCAAAGCAGCGATGCTCCTGCAGGCCAAACACCGGCTCGCACTAAGTGGTACGCCTATTGAGAATAATCTCTCAGAGCTGTATTCATTATTCCGTTTTCTCAATCCGGCGATGTTTGGCAGCCTCCGACAATTCAATGAAAATTACCTGCAGCCTATTCAGAAAGACAATGACCAAGATGCGGTACGCGAGTTGCGCAAAAAGATTTATCCCTTCATTCTGCGTCGCTTAAAAAAGGACGTACTCAAGGATCTCCCACAGAAGGTAGAGCAAATCATGTACGTAGAGATGAGTGCCAAGCAGAAAAAGCTGTACGGGGAAAGGCGTCAGTTTTATCAAATGGCTATTCAGCAGCAAATTGCTACCCAAGGTTTGCAACAGAGTCGTTTCTTTATTTTCCAAGCGTTGAATGAACTCCGACAGATTGCGTCCATCCCCGAAAACTTAAGCGAAGGCAAAATTACTTCGCCCAAACGTGAGTTATTGGAAGAGCAGTTGGCCGATACGATCGCCAATGGGCATAAGGCACTCATTTTCGTCAATTATCTCAATGCGATCGAATTGATTAGTGAGCAACTAGAGGAATTGGGGGTTGATTTCGTCAGCATGTCGGGTTCTACTAGGAATCGAGAAGTTTTAGTCGATCGATTTCAAAATGAACCCAGCTGCAAAGTTTTCCTCATGACGTTGAAGACGGGGGGCACCTGTCTCTTATACACATCTGACGCTGCCGACGAAGAGGATAGT
>CAJXUM010000739.1 GCA_913060855.1 uncultured Lewinella sp.
CGAGATCAGCCTCGGTCTCGTGGGCTCGGAGATGTGTATAAGAGACAGGCAGTGGGATTTGACCAAAAATTGGCTCCGGGATTGACCTTTGCTTTTGACATTTTGGGCGAAATCGATTTGAATGACTCGGAACAGATTGGCCTATTTCCTGGCACAACGACAATACGAGATCAAATCCTCTCACCTACTGGCACACCGGTTGGCTCTATCTTTCGAGAGATTAGCAATAGTAATATCCCAGATGATATTAAGGATAATGTGATCAATACAGCGGCTGGTTTCCGCTATGCGCCTTCAGATCGGGTACAATTCCTCGCTAATGTTTTGGTTCCCTTGAATAATGGTGGATTAAGATCAAACTTGGCGGCGACTTTAGGTATGTCTATTTCATTATAGGCTATACCATCTTTAGATAAAACTTGCGTATCATGCTCATACTACTGGATATTTTAGGTTTATGCGTTTAAAGGTTGAATGTTTAGTTGCCATTTTGTTGGCTAAGAGCATTCCCCAAACAGACTCTAAACTTCTCAACATTAAACGTCCTCAACGAGAAATATCCAGTAGTATGTATCACTAAAAGGAAACCTCTTCCGTAATTTCCAAACCGTAGCCATTCAAACCTACGCGTTTCCTAGGTGTATTAGTGAGCAATTTGATTTTACTTATCCCCATATCTCTTAGGATTTGCGAGCCGATACCAATATCTTTTTGTTCTGCATCTGTATCTCGTTTGAGAAATGGATTGGCTTTTTCTCCTTTTTCTTGCTGGGCTTTAAGGGCCTTGATCGTAGTGGTGATCAGGTTTTCCTCTTCGTCATAGCGCATCAATAGAATAGCTCCTTTTCCTTCCGATGCGATCATCTCCATGGCTTTATGCAATTCCTTCGACTTACCTCTGATGAGTAGGGCAAACAACTCACCGGTATTCGACCCTGCATGCACCCGCACTAATATCGGTTCATCTTCCTTCCATTGGCCTTTCTTTATGACCAAATGTGTTCTAGTACTATTGATTTCTTTGTAGGCAATAAATTCAAATTGACCAAAGGCTGTTTCGATGGCTAAACTTTCTTCTTTGCGCACCAAACGAGCCCTTTTCATTCGGTAAGCGACTAAGTCCTTTATGGTAATGATTTTCAAATCAAAACGAGCAGCAATAGTGACGAGTTGAGGTAATCTAGCCATCGTGCCATCTTCATTCAAAATTTCAATCAAGACACCTGCTGGATAAAAACCAGCCAAGGTAGCCAAGTCGATCGCAGCCTCTGTATGACCAGTGCGCCTCAAGACACCTCCATTTTTAGCAATAAGGGGGAAAATATGCCCAGGACGTGCATAATCATCAGGGGCGGAGGCTGGGTCTATTAAAGCTTTGATACCCGTTGCACGATCATAGGCTGAAATCCCAGTCGTACACCCTTTCAGTCGGTAATCCACTGAAACAGTAAAAGCAGTCTCGTGCAGGTCCGTATTATGTGATACCATACGAGTCAATCGGAGTTCTTTAGCTCGGTCTTCAGTAATCGGAGAACAGATGAGTCCTCTGCCGTGCGTAGCCATAAAATTGATGATTTCGGGCGTTACACATTCCGCTGCACAGATGAAATCTCCCTCGTTTTCTCGGTCTTCATCATCTACTACGATGATAACTTTACCTGCTTTTATATCAGCGATGGCCTCCTCTATGGTATTTAGCTTAGGAAGCACAGGTACATCTACATGATTATCGTTTGACATGGTTTTACTTATTTTGGTCGGAAGCACAAAAGACGTAAATCGTTTTGGCATCCTGAAATTTATAGGGATAGAAATTTTAAACAAACGGGCGTTGGTAGTTTGTATTCCAATCCGGTGTCTTTTAACTGTCCATTCATTTGATTTATCTCAAATACCACTATATTATCCGAACGTTGATTGGCTGCATAAAGATGCTTTCCAGAAGGATCAATTTCAAAATCTCGTGGAAAGTTCCCTTTTGTAGGTTGTACACCCAAAAAGGTCAGTTGGCCATCTTCAGGGGCTATACTAAACATCGCTATACTATTTTCCTCATCCGTTTGACCTCTATTGGAGGCATACAAGAATTTTCCATTCGGATGAATTTTGATAGCAGCTGGATAAGCTACAGCATTGGAAGTATCAGCTAAAGTTGAGATGATCTGTTTCCGTTCAAAAGGAGTAGCAATATCCTTATAGTAGAAAACCTCAATGCTGTGATTTAGTTCACTGAGAACATAACACCAGGGCTGAGAAGGATGAAAATCCAGGTGACGTGGGCCCGCTCCGGGTGTTACGGCGGTGGTAGTAAGCGGAGTCAAGGCTTTAGTATTTTCATCTACTTGATAGTGAATGACCTGATCTATCCCCAAATCTACGGCTACAAAACCACCGACTTGTCCCGGAAAAGCTTTTACCATATGAGCATGAGGTGCCTTCTGTCGACCCGCATTAGGGCCGCTCCCTTCGTGCTGCTTCATGGCTACCGGGGGCGCCAATTGGCCGCCCTCCATAAAGGGTACAAGGGCTACATTACCGCCAACATAATTGGCTACCACCACTTCTCTGCTATCTGGTAATACAATCAAATGACAAGGAGCATCACCCGCCGAAGAGACCGTATTGACATATTGAAACTGCTTGCTATCTCGATCAATTTTAAAGGAACTCAAAGCGCCAACAACCGCATCACTTCCATCGGCTATTTCATTAGCGGCAAAAAGATATTCAGCGCTGGGATCAAACGCCAAATAAGAAGGGTTAACTGGGCCATTAATAGTATCTATTAGCGTAAGTGCAGCCGTTTGATTATCTATTTCGTAAACATAGATGCCATTGGCTTTTCCATCTACCTCAATTTCTTTAGGCGTATAGGTACCGACGAACAAAAGCGTATTCTCTGCTGTTACATCTTCGGTTTTTTCAGTTTGATCTGGGTCTGAAGTTGCAGATTGACAAGCCATTATGCAAAAAGTTAAAAACAACAATAGATAATTTACTGGTCTCATATAGACATTTTTATAGCTAAGCAAGGGTAATAAAAGCTCAAAGCTACTTAAAGTCTATCTTTTTTTCCCAGTGCCGGATGCGCAAAGAATTTAGTAACTTAGCCTTAGCGCATATTTAGGTAGACCTTAATTGCCTCCAAGCGGTAAATTTTGTTTTATACTGCGTTAGATTTCTCGCCTAATTGCCCGCATTAGGCTGCAAAATCTGCCTGGTTTAAAATAAAATTTCCTCACTTTCGGCTAATCATGCCTACCCAAATACGCACATAGCGCATATTTGGGTAGACCTTAATTGCCCCGATACATCTTTTTTTTATTAAAATTCGACTCATGCCAGCTTATTCCATTCAGGTTAACGGAAAAACACATTCAGTCAATACCGAGGAAGCAACGCCCTTACTCTGGGTATTGCGAGAGCACCTACAGCTGACCGGGACCAAATATGGTTGCGGTGTCGGCCAATGCGGTGCTTGTACTATCCATTTGGATGGAACACCCATGCGCGCCTGTACCCTCCCTATTGATGGGGTAGCAGATGGACAATCCATTACAACGATAGAAGGATTATCTGAAGCAGGCAATCACCCGATGCAACAAGCCTGGGTGAAAGAGCAGGTTCCACAATGCGGCTATTGCCAATCGGGGCAAATTATGCAAGCCGTAGCCCTCTTGGAAAAAAATCCTACTCCTTCGCGCACTGAAATTGTGCAGCATATGAATGGCAACCTTTGTCGCTGTGGTACCTATACCCGGATTGTAAAGGCAATTCAAACAGCAGCTAATTCATAAGGTAAAGGACTAGAAATTAGGCAATCATTGGGCTACTCGGCCTGACAAAATCGTTGATCATGGAAAACAAATCTTCAAATATATCTAGGCGGCTATTCATTACTGGAGCAGGTGGCTTGGCCATCGGTATCACAGCATACGCCTTATACCCCAGACTTGGTTCGGATAAAAAAGGCGAAATAGCCCCGGAAGATTGGGTCGAAAATCAAGTATCGGCCTGGGTGCATCTGCGCAATGATGGACGTATTACAATCTATAATCCAGCAGCTGAAATGGGCCAGGGCTCATTGACTGCCCTACCTGTTATTTTCGCTGAAGAATTGGATGCGAATTGGGCAGATGTGGTAATAGAAACGGCACCGATTGATGTGGATACTTATGGTTTTAAAGCATTTGGAAATCGGAAAGTGATGATCAACGTCGGGAGTCGAACGGTGATGGGATACTATGAACCCCTTCGCCAGGCTGGGGCTCAAGCTAGATACGTATTGCTCCACAGCGTGGCTGAACATTGGAAAGTGCCCATAACCTGTCTCTTATACACATCTCCGAGCCCACGAGACCGAGGCTGATCTC